>NZ_LZIZ01000216.1:0-23339 GCF_001666915.1 Mycobacterium sp. E3339
GTCACCGTAGGGGAGTGAAGATGCAAGGCGATCCGGATGTTTTGCGCCTGCTGAACGAGCAGCTGACCGGCGAGCTCACCGCGATCAACCAATATTTCCTGCACTCGAAGATGCAGGACAACTGGGGGTTCACCGAGCTCGCCGAGCACACCCGGGCCGAATCCTTCGATGAGATGCGGCACGCCGAGGCCATCACCGACCGCATCCTGCTGCTGGACGGGTTGCCCAACTACCAGCGCCTCTTTTCGTTGCGCATCGGCCAGACACTGCGCGAGCAGTTCGAGGCCGACCTGGCGATCGAGTACGAGGTGATGGACCGGCTCAAGCCCGGCATCATCATGTGCCGCGAGAAGCAGGACACCACCAGCGCCAATTTGCTGGAAGAGATCGTGGCCGACGAGGAAAAGCACATCGACTACCTCGAGACGCAGCTGGAGCTGATGGACAAGCTGGGCGTGGAGCTCTACTCCGCGCAGTGCGTGTCCCGGCCGCCGAGCTGACCCGGCCCACGCCTTTCGCCGGTTTTGGTTGCCACGGGTTGACACTGGGCACTCACTACCATCGAAAGCCGTGGGAAGGCGGGCATGACGAGGGCAACACCAGCGGCGGCTGAAACCGGCGGCACGTCGGATTCCGAGCCCGGGGACGTCGCGGTCGACCCGCAGCGACGCAATTTCATCTTTGTCGCGGTCCTGCTCGGCATGCTGATGGCCGCGCTGGACCAGACGATCGTGGCGACCGCGCTGCCGACCATCGTCGCCAATCTCGGTGGCGCAGGCCATCAATCGTGGGTGGTCACCAGCTACCTACTCGCCTCGACCATCATCACCGCCCTCGTCGGCAAGTTCGGTGACCTGTTCGGCCGCAAGCGGGTGTTCCAGGCGGCCGTCGTGTTCTTCGTAGCCGGATCGGTGCTGTGTGGGCTCTCCAGCTCGATGGGCATGCTGGTGGCGGCACGGGCGCTGCAGGGCATCGGCGGCGGCGGGTTGATGGTGACCGCCATGGCGCTGATCGGCGAGGTGATCCCGCTGCGGGACCGCGGCCGCTACCAGGGCGCGATGGGCGCGGTGTTCGGCGTCACCACCGTGATCGGCCCCTTGCTCGGCGGCTACTTCACCGACCACTTCACCTGGCGCTGGGCGTTCTGGATCAACGTGCCGATTTCGGTCGTGGTCTTCTTCGTGGCGGCCGCCGCCATCCCGGCGCTGTCCGAGCGCACCAAACCGGTCATCGACTACACCGGGATCCTGTTCGTCGGCCTGGGCGCCGCCGGGCTGACGCTGGCCACCAGCTGGGGCGGCACCACCTACCCGTGGGGATCGCCCACGATCATCGGCCTGTTCGCCGGCTCGGTGATCGCGTTGTGCATCTTCGCCTGGGTGGAAAGCCGCGCCGCCGCGCCGATCCTGCCCACCCGGCTGTTCGGCAGCCCGGTGTTCACGGTGTGCTGCGTGCTGTCCTTCGTGGTGGGTTTCGCGATGCTGGGCGCCCTGACGTTCCTGCCGACGTACATGCAGTTCGTCGACGGCGTCTCGGCCACCACATCGGGCCTGCGCACGTTGCCGATGGTGATCGGGATGCTGATCACTTCGATGGGCAGTGGTGTCATCGTCGGCCGCACGGGCCGATACAAAGTCTTTCCCGTCGCCGGCACCGCCGTCATGGCGGTGGCGTTCTTTCTGATGTCGCGGATGGACCCGTCCACATCGACGTTGGTCCAATCGCTGTTCCTAATCATCCTCGGCGCGGGGATCGGGATGTGCATGCAGACCCTCGTCCTGATCGTGCAGAACACCGTGAGCTTCGACGACCTCGGCGTCGCGACCTCCGGCGTCACCTTCTTCCGCACGATCGGCAGCTCGTTCGGCGCCGCCATTTTCGGTTCGCTGTTCACGAACTTCCTGCACAGCCGGATCGGCCCGGCACTGGTGGCCAGCCGCGCGCCGGCCGCGGCCGCCGCGTCGCCGGAGGCCTTGCACCGGCTGCCCCGCCAGGCGGCCGCCCCGATCGTCGCGGCCTACGCCGAGTCGCTCACCCACGTGTTTTTCTGCGCGGTTCCGGTCGCGCTGGCCGGCTTCGTCCTGGCACTGTTCCTGCGGGAGATCCCGCTGCGCGAAATGCACGACAGCACAATCGATCTCGGCGACGCGTTCGGCATGCCGAACACCGAGACACCGGATCAGATGCTGGAGGGCGCGGTCGAACGCATGCTGCGCGGGGTGCCCGGCATGCGATTGCGCAGCATCGCCATGCGACCCGACTGCCGACTCGACGTGGCCGGATTGTGGGGCGTCCTGCGCATCAACCGCTACGGACAGATGTACGGCACGGCCCGGCTCACCGACATCGCCGACTACCTGCGGATACCGTTCGAGGTCTTGGAGCCCACCTTCGCGCGCCTGATCGCGACCGGATACGCCAGGGGCGACGGTGACCAGATGTGGCTGACGCCGGCCGGCGCCCAGCAAGTGGACTACGTGCACTCGCTGCTGGTGGGCTGGCTGGTCGACAAGCTCGCCCGGTCACCGGGATTCGACGGACGACCGGATCGTCGCGTGGTCGAAGCGGCGCTGAATCGCGTCGCGGGGCGCGTTCTCGCGCAACGGGACTGGAGCGACGACCGGCCCACCACCAAGATCGCGGTGCCCACCCCCTGAAACGGGCGGTGCGGGCGTACCATCACGCCATGAGCCGAATCGGAACATTTGCTGACGACGACCTGGCCGGCTGGTTCGCGAAGTCTCCCGACATCGGCGGCGCCCTGGGCGGCTTCAGTAACGCGGTCTACACGAAGAACCGGTTGCCGCTGCGCACCCGCGAGCTGGCGCGCGCGGTGATCGCCCACCGCAACGAATGTGTGGTCTGCGTCAACACCCGCGACGAAGACGGCCCCGCCGCCGGCGTCGACGAGCAGTTGTATGACCACGCGCTTGAGTGGCGCACCTGGCCCGGCTACAGCGAACAGGAGCGGCTGGCCGCCGAGTTCGCGGACCGATTCGCCACCGACCACACCGCCCTGCGCGACGACGAGGATTTCTGGAGCCGTTGCTCGGCACACTTTTCCGACGAGCTGCTGGCCGATCTGGCGCTGTCCTGCGCGCTGTGGGTGGGCATGGGTCGCGTCTTGCGCACGCTCGACATCGGGCAGGCCTGCAAACTGACGATTCCCAGCCGGGCGTAGCCGCGGCTCGTCGTCTTCCGGGCACAAACCGCGGCGCCGCCGCGTTGCGCTAGGCGTGAAGATCCGTTTCGGCGTCGGACTGGGCGCGGACACCGCACCAGATCAGTTGGCGCCCATCGTCGATCGTCTCGAGGCCGGCGGCGTGGATTCGCTGTGGTTCTCCGAGCTGGTGTACTCCCCGGCGGTCGACCCGGTGGTCGGCATGGCCTACGCGCTCGCCCGGACGACCCGCCTCAAGGTCGGCACCTCGGTGGCCGTGCTGCCCGGGCGGCATCCGGTGCTGGTGGCCAAGCAGCTGGCATCGCTGGCGGCCGTCGCACCGAAGCGGGTGCTGCCCGTCTTCGGCCTGCGGTCGGCGATCCCGGCCGAGCGGGAGGTTTTCGTGGTGCCGGACGGGGAGCGCGCCGCGGTGTTCGACGAGGCGTTGCGGGTGCTGCGCGCGACGTTGGTCGAGGATCGGGCGAGCTATTCGGGTCGGTATTTCTCCGTCACCGGGGCGTCGGTGCTGCCCAGGCCCACGCCCCCGCTGGACATCTGGGTGGGCGGCTCGTCGCCGGCGGCGTACCGGCGCATCGGGGCCTTGGCCGACGGCTGGCTGGGCAGTTTCCTCACCCCGGCCGAGGCGCGGGCGGCCCGCGAGGCGATCCAGCGCGCCGCGGCGCAGGCGGGCCGCGAGATCGAACCCGATCACTTCGGCATCTCGTTGGCCGTCACCGACGGCGAGCTGCCCGCCGGACTGGCCGCGGCCGCTCGGCAGCGGCGCCCGGACGTCGACCCCGCCGAGCTCATCGCCGCCGGTTGGGACCAGCTGCACCGACAACTCGACGCCTACATCGACGCGGGATTGACTAAATTCGTGATCCGGCCGGCGGGGGGCGCGCCGCTGGACGGCTTCCTCGATCGGTTCGTCACCGAGCTGACCGCCCGCCAGAACTGAATTCGGCGGCCTCGAGGCTGCACAATGACTGCCATGACCGGCACACCGCTTGCCGCCGCGGCGATCGCCCAGCTGGAGGCCGAGGGCGTCGACACCGTGATCGGCACCGTGGTGAACCCCGCGGGGCTCATCCTGGCCAAGACGGTCCCGCTCCGGCGGACGAACGCGTTCGCCAATCCCGGCCTCGGCGCCAGCCCCTCGTGGCACGCCTTCGCGATCGACCAGAGCGGCATCGCCTTCACCCCCGATGTCGGGGTGATCGGCGACCAGCGCCTCCGCATCGACCTGTCGGCGATGCGCATCGTCGGCGACGGGCTGGCGTGGGCGCCCGCCGGGTTCTTCGAGCAGGACGGCGCGCCCGTTCCGGCCTGCGCGCGCGGCACGCTGAGCCGCGTCGAGGCCGCGCTGGCCGAGGCCGGTGTCGAGGCGCTGATCGGGCACGAGGTCGAATTCCTGCTGGTCGCCCCCGACGGTGCCCGCCTCCCGTCGACGCTGTGGGCGCAGTACGGGCTGGCCGGCATCCTCGAGCACGAGGCGTTCGTCCGGGACGTGACCCGCTCGGCGGCGGTGGCCGGCATCGCGATCGACCAGTTTCATCCCGAGTACGGCGCCAACCAATTCGAACTGTCCGTGGCGCCCCAACCGCCGGTGGCCGCCGCCGACCAGCTGGTGTTGTTGCGGCTCGTCATCGGCCGCGTGGCGCGCCGCCACGGGCTTCGCATCAGCCTCTCGCCCGCGCCGTTCGCCGACGGCGTCGGATCCGGTGCGCACCAACATTTTTCGCTCACCATGTCGGAGGAGCCGCTGTTCTCCGGTGGCGCGGGCGCGCGCGGCATGACGGTGGCGGGAGGGAGCGCCGTGGCGGGGGTGGTCCGCGGACTGCCGCAGGCGCAGGCCGTGCTGTGCGGGTCGATCGTGTCCGGCCTGCGGATGCACCCCGGCAACTGGGCCGGCGCCTACGCGTGTTGGGGCACCGAGAACCGCGAGGCGGCGGTGCGATTCATCGAGGGCGGGCCCGGCAACCCGCGTGGCGGGAACGTCGAAGTCAAGATCGTGGACCCCTCGGCGAACCCCTACCTGGCGTCGGCGGCGATTCTGGGGCTCGCGCTGGACGGCATCAACCGCCGAGCGCCGCTGCCACCGGAGATCACCGTCGACCCGGCCACCCTGTCCGATGCCGATCGCGAGCGCGACGGGATCGCCACCCTGCACCGGCAACAGGCGGAAGTCATTGCCGCACTGGACGGCTCGGAGCTGATGCGGGGCATATTGGGCGATCCAACGGTCGACATGGTGGTCGCGGTGCGGCGCCTGGAGCACGAGCGGTACGGCGGCCTGGAGGCCGAGCAACTGGCGGACAAGTTCCGCATGGCCTGGAGCGTGTGACGGGCTCGTCATGGCGCCTGATTCCTCCGCGTTGGCCCGGCACATCGGCGAAGTGGCCCTGATCGACCAGCACGCGCACGGATGCTGGTTGACGGCGGGGGACCGGCGGCGGTTCGAGAACGCGCTCAACGAGGCCAACACCGAGCCCATCGCGGGGTCGGGCTTCGACTCTCAGCTCGGCTTCGCCGTGCGCGCCCACTGCGCCCCGCTGCTGGGCCTGCCCAAACATGCTGAGCCCCAATCCTATTGGGATCGCCGCAGCCAACTGAGCGAGGCCGACCTGGCCCGGACGTTCCTGCCGGCCGCCGGAGTCAGCGACTGGCTGGTGGACACCGGGATCGGCGCCGACACCGCCGGGCCGGCCGAGATGGCGAACCTCTCCGGCAACCGCGCCCACGAGGTGGTGCGCCTCGAGCAGGTCGCCGAGCAGGCCGCGCGGGCGCCGGGCGACTACGCGAGCGCCTTCGAGGACATCCTGCGCCGGCGCACGGCGACGGCGGTGGGCACCAAGTCGATCCTGGCCTACCGGGGCGGCTTCGACGGCGACCTGAGCGAGCCGTCACCGGCGCAGGTGACCGAGGCCGCCGCCCGGTGGCGCGACGCCGGCGGCACCCGGCTGCAGGACCGGGTGCTGCTGCGCTTCGGTCTCCATCAGGCGCTCCGACTGGGCAAGCCCCTGCAATTCCACGTCGGCCTCGGCGACCGGGACTGCGACCTGCACAAGACCAACCCGTTGCTGCTGCTCGACTTCCTGCGGCGGTCCGGGGACACCCCGATCGTGCTGCTGCACTGCTACCCGTACGAGCGGGAGGCCGGCTACCTGGCGCAGGCCTTCAACAACGTCTATGTCGACGGCGGACTGACCGTGAACCAGCTGGGCGCGCGGTCACCGGCGTTCATCGCCCGGCTGCTCGAGCTGGCCCCCTTCGGCAAAATCCTGTACTCGTCGGACGGGTTCGGCCCCGCCGAACTGCATTTCCTCGGCGCGGCCCTGTGGCGCAGGGCAATTCATCGCGTGCTGCGGAACTTCGTGGCCGACGGCGATTGGAGCGCGAGCGACGCCATCCGGGTGGTCGACCTGATCGCCCACGGCAACGCCGCCCTCCTCTATGGCGTTTGACGTGCGGTAGCACCGGGGTACCCCGCCCCAATGGCGACCATGGGCGACGTCTTGAACTGGGCCCGCGATCAGGTCGTGTCGCGGGTGCCCAAAGCCGACCTCGATCAGCGCGATCCGGACTACATCCGCGACCAACTTCCGGGGACCTGGCTGCTGGCGTCGCTGTACTTCCGCGCGGACGTGCGGGGCCTGGACCGCATCCCGGCCGAGGGGCCGGTGCTGCTGGTCGGCAACCACAGCGGCGGCAACGTGCCCCCGGACACGTTCGTTTTCACCCTCGCGTTCTGCTCCTACTTCGGCGTCGAGCGGCCCTTCTATCAGTTGGCCCACAACCTCGTCGTCTCCGCGCCACCGCTGGGCTGGCTGCGCAAGTTCGGCACGGTCGCCGCCAACCCCGAAAACGCCCGCCTCGCACTGGAATCCGGGGCGGCGCTGCTGGTCTACCCCGGCGGCGACTACGAGGTCTTCCGCCCGTCGTGGGAACGCCACACCGTCGACTTCGGCGGCCGCATGGGCTACGTGCGGCTGGCCCGCGAAACCGGCGTGCCGATCGTTCCCGTCGCCAGCGTCGGCGGCCAGGAGAGCGCGCTGTTCCTCAACCGCGGGCAGTGGCTGGCCAAGCTGCTGATGGCCGACAAGCTGCTCCGGCTCAAGAGCATCCCGATCTCGCTGGCGCTGCCGTGGGGCCTCAACATCAGCGACCTGGCGGGCCACATTCCGTTGCCGACCAAGATCGTGATCGAGGTGCAGGACCCGATCGAGGTCGACGGCTCGGAATTCGAAGACCAAGCGGTGCACGACAAGGTCATGGCCAGCCTGCAGGGCGGTGTCGACCGGCTGGCCGCCGAGCGACGATTCCCGGTGATCGGCTGATGCGCGTCGAACGTCGCTGCGTCATCAACGCCGACCGCGACGCGGTCTGGAAGATCGTCAGCGACCCGGACTGCTACCCGTCGTTCATGACGAACTTGGAGCGCTGGGAGTCGTCGAACGACAAGCCGGCCGGCGTCGGCGCGCGCTACACCGTTCACTGGAAGATCGGCTCGGTGCCCGTGGGTGGGCTGATCGAGGTGGTCGAGTTCGACGAGGGCCGGGACCTGGCCTGGGTCGGCATCACCGGGGTCACGCTGCGCGGACGGATCCGGTTGCGCGACCGCGGCGACGGCTGCACGAAGGTGACGTTCCGGCTGTCGTATCAGGCGCCCGGGGGCCTGCTCGGGTACATCGCTGACCGGATCGCCGTGCGCCAGGTGGGACGCACCGTCGCCGACACTCTCAAACGCCTGCGGAAGCTCGCCGAGTCGTAGGCGAATTTTTCCAATTCACCCCCCGAGAAATCCCCGCGCGGCATAGGCTCCGATCGACGAATCGGGCAACGTCACCATCCATCGCAGGACCAGAAGGATTTGGGAGCATGTTGCTTCGAGCGACTCTCGTCGCCGCCGTCGTCGCCGCCGCCGCAAGCGGTCTGGCAGCACCGGCCCACTCATCGCCCGGCTGTTACATCGCCAGTTCCGGCGATTGCGTGCCCTATCCGCAACAAGGCCCGTCACAGCCACCCGGTGCCACCGCGAAATGCGCGGACGGCAGCTGGTCGTTCAGCGAACACCCGCATTCGGGCGGCACCTGCCACGGACACGGGGGAGTCCAGCAGTACTTGTAGCCGTCGGCGATGACCGGCGCTGCTCCCAAGCGATCGGATGGTCGGAGGACGAGGGGTGACCATCCGAACGCCCAAGCGCCGGCATCGCCGAACATCCTGTGGCGCAACAGGATTAGCGTCGGCGGAGGGCCGAATGCAGGCCGCTGACCGGCCGGTCAGACCAAGGCCGGCGCGCCGAACACCCAGCCGGTGTCGGCATTGGCCGAGGTTTGCGCGTTTTGCTCACTACTGAACGCCCCCGTATGGGCCTCGCCGCGGGCCAGCGCCACTATCGCGACAATCACCACTATCGCCGCCGACGCCAGGACGATTACGCCCACGCCGTCGGCGTTCAGGGTCTCGCCGAGCACCACGATGCCCAGAACCGATGCCACCGCCGGTTTGGCCACGGTCACCGACGGCAGTGAGGCGGTCAGCGCACCGGCGCGAAACGAAGACTGCTGAAAGACCATCCCCGCCAACGCCGCCAGTATCCAGACATAGAATTCCGGCGCGCACAGCAGCGCCCCGAAACCGTGTCCGGCCGCCGCGACGACGGCTTTGGTCAGCACCGCGAACAGGGCCAGCGACGAACCGGCCACCACCGCCAGCAGTACCGCCGCACGCGGACCGGGCCACTTGCGCGCACCCAGGACACAGAACACCAGTAGCGGACCCAACACCAGGGCCACCAGAGTCCAGGTTGCCGGCGACCCCTGCGACTGCCCGGCCGTCGGGTCGCCAACCGTGACGACCACCGCCAGAGCGACGGCGAGCACCGTCGCCCACATCCACTGCCCGCGGGTCACCCGCTGACGGGTCAGCCGCGCGTTGACCGGCAGGGCAAATAGCAGCGCCGTCACCTGCAGCGCCGTCACCAACATCACCGACCCGACCTCCAGCGCGGCGGCTTGCAGGCTGTAGTTGGCAACGGCACCGCCGCCGCCAAGCCACCACCGGGTGTCGCGCAACGACATGCGGAACAACTCCCAGTGGCCGACTGGCTCGTCGGTGACCTCATGCGCGGACTGTTGACGGCTCACCGCGCCGATCGCGGATGCCAGCGCGGCGCACAGGGCGAGCACAACCGCGATCTCCGACTTCACCATGGGACCTCCTCAAGATTCCGAGACCACTTCGGGCTAGACCCCGAAGTAGACGGCGTACCTGCTCGTCGCCAGCGCTTTCAACAACCACAGGACCAGCCCGGTGCCGGCCAAGGTGCCACCAGTCACAGCCACGATGAAGGTGGCCCGCAACGCCGACCGGAGAGGGTTCTGCTGGTCGGCGGCGATCGACGGGTGGATGTTGCTGGCGGTCACGGCATCGTCGACGTCCTTTCGGTCATGTGCATCGTCGTTGCGCGGTTCATGCCGAATCATGAAGAAAATGGTGATGGACGAAGCACTGCTCCCGGAATCACCGGGAAGCCAGATTGGGTTGCCTCTAGGGATAGAGTTTCATATCCATTTGGTAAGCATCTCGCGTGCCCGCCCCGCGTAAGAGGGCTCGCCGTTGACCAACCCGCCACGGCGACAACGTGGTGGCGCGCGCCGACGCGTCTCTCAGTCTGGCCACCCAGCCCTGAACCTTCCACTTGGTCAGTTCTGGGGGAGTGCTCGTGCGCTCACACCGGGAGAGAAATGAGGGGACGGGTCCGCTAGACCAAGCTCGTCGCGTCGAAGATCCAGCTGGTGTCGGCCGTCGCGAGGTTCTCAAAGTGGTTCGGGGGAGCGAAGCTGACGAGACTGTTCATGTCCCAATAGTCTTTCCAGACGGTGATTTTCCCGTCCGCGACCTTATGGACGGTGACGAACCTCAGCACGCCCTGCTCGCCCGTCTCGAACGTCCACGTCTCGGAGTGCTCGTACAGCACGTCGGAACCGTTGGACACCAGCACGCCGTCGTGGTTCTCGTAACCGGCCAGCGGCTCGAGGCCCATCTTCAGCCGCTTGACGATGTCTTCGGGTCCGCGCGCCGACAAGGCGGGCACCGGCATGTCGGCGTAGAGGCAGTCATCGGACAGGAAAGTTTTGACCGCCTCCCAGTCCCGCCGCGAGAGCGCCTGCCATAGCCCGAGTACGACATCCTCGACCGAGATCATAGACACGTCTGTCATAGCGCAAATAAACTCGGTAACTCCCCGGGTGTCAACAGGGGATGCCCTAGCCGTCGACGCGGGCCATCGACCGGGCCGGCCCCAGCGCCACCGGCAGCGACGACCAGCCGCGCAGCACGCGGGTATCGCGCCGGCTGCCCGCGCCCGCCGCGCGGACCTCGGGGAACCGGTCGAAGAACGTGCGCAGCCCCACCTCGCCCTCGGCGCGCGCAAGCGCCGCACCCAAACAGAAGTGCCGGCCGCCCGAGAACGCGAGATGCCTTCCCGCGTTGGGCCGTTCGATGTCGAAGCGGTGCGGCTCGGCGAACACCGCCGGATCGCGGTTGGCGGCGGCCAGATAGACCAGCACCAGGTCGCCCCGGCGAAGCTGCTGACCGGCCAGTTCGACGTCGCCCAGCGCCACCCGGGCGGTCAGCTGCACCGGCGACTCCAGCCGCAGTATCTCCTCGACGGCGTTGGGCCATAGCTCGGGCCGGTGGCGCAAGGTGTCAAGGCGGTCGGGAGCGTCCAACAGCATGCGAATCCCGTTGCCCAGCAAGTTGACCGTGGTCTCGAACCCGGCGGCCAACACCAGCCCGGCGATCGCTTGCAGCTCGTCGGAGTCCAAATACGTTTCGGCGGAGCCGCTTTCGGCGATCTGGATCAGTTGGCTCATCAGGTTGTCGCTCGGGTTGCGGCGCAACTCGCTCAGGTGCCCGGCGAGCCACGAGCTGAAACCTTCCAGCCCTCGCTGCACGCTGCGGTACTGCCGCCAGGTCAGCCCGATGTCCAGGCTGGGAGCGGCGAGTTCGCCGAACTCCAGCACGCGCCGCCGGTCTTCGGCGGGGACGCCGAGAATATCGCTG
Source organism: Mycobacterium sp. E3339 (assembly GCF_001666915.1). Classification (NCBI taxonomy): domain Bacteria; kingdom Bacillati; phylum Actinomycetota; class Actinomycetes; order Mycobacteriales; family Mycobacteriaceae; genus Mycobacterium; species Mycobacterium sp. E3339. The sequence continues at coordinate 11,231 of NZ_LZIZ01000216.1, forward strand.
ATGATCGCCACCGGCAGCTGCGAGCAATACCGGCCCACAATGTCGACGACCTGTCCGGATTCGGCTGCCAGCCGATCCAACAGGTCGGCGGCGGTCTGCTGCACGCGATCGCGCAACGCCGCGACCGCCCTGGGGGTGAACACCGCCGACACCGTCTTGCGATAGCGGGTGTGGTCCGGCGGCTCGACGGCGAGCAACGACGGCGCGCGAAGCGGATGCAGCAGGTCGTCGCGCGTGCGCTCCTCCAACCGGCGCAACGGCCCCGGCAGGTTCGACCCGAACACCAGCACGCGGAAGTCGTCGGAGCGCAGCAACTCATGCGCGAGCGCGTGGTCGGCCGTCAGATAACTGACGCGGCCCTTGACCAGCGGGCCGGCGGCGCGCAGTTCGTCGTAGTAGGGCACCGGGTCGGCGGCCACCCTCGGATCGGCGATCAACCTGGCGTGCAGGTCACCCCGCCGCACCCCCAGCGTCGCGACGCCCCGGATGAAGCCGTGCATCGCCAACCAGTGCAAACGTTCCTTCACCGGCCCCTCCATCGCTCGATGTCACCGAGCCTAGGCCCGCACCCCGGACGGCGTCAGCACTCGGCGATGATCTTGAACTCGGTCGTGATCACCTTGTTGGGGTTGTTGCTGCTGTTGATGCCGTACGCGCTGCCGCTGATCGTGTACGCGTCGTTGGTGACGTCGGCGTGCGCGTCGCCCACCCCGCCCGCCCAGAAGCTGCCGGTGAACCCGTCGACGTTGCGGATCTTCACCCACTGGGGCATCACCCGATAACCGCTGGTGAGCACCACGGCCTCCACCGAGCCGTCGCGGTCCTTGATGTCGATGGTGCGGTACTGCTGGGTCTGGCTGCACGACGGCGGGCGTGTCGTATGACTGGCACCGTCGATGGTCAGGCGCGCGGCCTTGCGGGGCGTGGTTTGGGCCTGCCCGCATCCGGCCACGCCGACGCACGCGAGCACCACGAAAACGACCGCGAGTAACCGGTTTCGCACCGGTTCACCTCCTTCACTGCCGCGCCGGCATCACTCCGGGCAGGGATTTGACGATGCTGCGTCGCACGAACTCCGGGCTCAAACCCTTGAACAGATCGATCATGCGAATGCCCTTGGGCACGTACCAATGCAGCCGCTTCGGGTTTTGATAAGCCTGCCAGGCGACCTCGGCGACGCTGCTCGCGGGCATGAGCCGAAACAACCCCTTCTTGGGGGCGCTGGCCCGAACGTCGTCGGCGGTCCTCGGCGCAAGCCCATCGTCGGAGTGGTTGGTCGTCGTGGTGAGGATGCCGGTGTCGATCAGGCCGGGAAGCACGTCGGCGACGCGGACCCCATGCCGGTGCCACTCCACGCTGAGCGCCTCGGTCAGGCCTTTGACGGCATGCTTGGTCGACGAGTAGACGGCCAGGCGCGGCATGCCGTAAGTCCCCGCCGACGAGGACGTCGAAAACATCAGGCTGCCGGGAGCCTTCTTCAGGTACGGCAGCGAGGCGTAGGCGCCGGTCAGCACCGCCTTGTAGTTGATGTCGACGACGCGCATCGCGGCCTCATAGGGCACGTCCTCGAACCATCCGGTTTCCCCGATGCCGGCGTTGTTCCACATCATGTCGAGCCCACCGTCGGGGTTCTCGGCGCAGAAGTCGGCCAGGGCGCCCTCCAGCGCGGCTTTGTCGGTCACGTCGACCTGGCGGGTCCACAGCCGCTCCGCGCCCAGTTCCGACTGCAGCGTCGGTAGGCCGTCGGCGTTGCGGTCCACGGCACCGACCCGCCAGCCCTTGGCGTGGAAGAGCTTTGCCCCCTCCCGGCCCATGCCGCTGCCGGCGCCGGTGATGAAGATCGATTTCACGGCGCGTCAGCCGGCCTCGACCACATCTTTGATGCGGTTCAGGGTTTTGGTCATGTCGCGGACGTTGCGTCGCTTGCGCAGAAATCCACCGAACAGCCAGTAGACGCCGAGCCACGGCGCCGGGCTGAGCCGGAAGGACTCTGTCACGTCCGTGCCGCCGTCGCTGGGTGCCAGGCGGTAGTGCCAGTTGTTGACCGCCCGGTCGCCGAGCATCACCGCGAATCCGAACTCGCGACCCGGCTCGCACGCGGTGACCTCACACGTCGTCCAATACACCGGCCCGATCTCGTTGCGCCGCACATGGCCGCGGAATTTCGCGCCGAGGGCCGGGCCCCTCGCGTCGCCCAGCCACTCGGCCTCAAACACTTCGGGGGAAAACCGTCCGATGTTGCCGACGTTTGCGATCAGGTCCCAGACCTTGTCCGCGGACGCCGCCATATGAACCGTCGCCGAACCTTCCATGGCCTGATCCAAACACAGCTTTCGGCTCGGTCATAGCCTTGATCGTCAGTGCGGCGCCGCCGCCTGAATCAACCCGTTGATGATCTCCTTGATGCCCTGGGCGGGGTGCGAGTACCACCCGATCGGCAGGCCCGATTGGGCGCCGCACTTCGGCCACGCCTCCACGCCCTGGTCAGCGAAAACCCGGTTGGCTACGGCGATTTGCTGCTCGCGGGACGCGGCGGCGGGGTTGCCGACGCCGCCGTATTGGGCCCAGGTGGCCGGTTTGAATTGGAGTCCACCGTATTCGCCGTTCCCGGTGTTGGCGTGCCAGTTGCCACCGGACTCGCACTGGGCGACCGCGTCCCAGTTGGGGGTGGGGGCGGCGCTCACCTCGCCGGCGGAGAAGGCTATCGGCGCTGCAACGAACCCGCCGACCGCCAGGGACTTGACGAGAGGCTTGCAGAGATTTTTCATGCCCTGGATTTCGGCCGCTGTGGCCAAAGCGTTACCCATTCGAAAATGGCGCGAGATATGCCTTTGATCTGCGCAAACGGCGTTTTCCGGCGGCGAGAAGAAAGTGTTAGAAACTGTTGAGGAAAAAATAAATTATTGCTGGCAATATGACCGCGTTGCTAACGCCAGCGCCTGTTGATAGAGACCGTCGAGCCCCCGCTTGCCGACGACGCCGCGCGTGGCCAGGTCGAGCTGCGCGGGGCAGGCCGGTGAATGCAGCAGGTCCCAGTGGGCGACGAGCTGGCTCAGCATCGTCTGGTTGAGGCCGTCGATCGCCGACCGCGACACCGACAGGTCGGGCGATGCGCTCGGGGCGGCCGCGGGATCAAGCTTCCAGTCCGCGAACCGGCTGTATTCGATGCCCTCGGTGGCGCGGATCTGGTCGCCGAAAACCGCAGTGACGTAATCGGGGTCGACGCGTCGATCGGAGGCCTGGCCGGCCAATTTCGCGAGTTCCTGCTGGACCCGCTCCGGGTCTTCGATGGCCCCGTGGGTGTTCCACTTGAACGCGGCCACCGGTTCGGCGATCTGCAACCGCTGCGCGGCGGCGTCGACCAGCCCGGCCAGTGCGCTCGTGTCGTCGGCCGGCGCCGGCGGCGCGAACAGGATCGCCAGCCCGGCGAGCAGTCCGCCGCAGCGGGCCATCAGCGTGACGCGGCCGCCGGTCATGACCATGATTGTGCGGCAGCCGGGCCCTTCGGAGTTAGCCTGAGGTGCTGATGTCGCCGACCATGAACCGTCGCGGTGCGCGCCGCGGTGACGAAACGCCGCAGAAGTCGTTGCGCTCGAAGAAGATTCGTGCGCTGATCGTCGTTGCGCTGGCCATTCCCTTGCTGCTGGGGGCGGGGTTCATTCTGCTGGAGCGCCTGCACTCGACGGCCGCCGACGCCCTGGACCATCCCGCCAATCCGGTCGGTGACGACCAGTCGAGGGCTCAGGTCGTCCAGTCGACCCAGAGCATCGTCGCCACGGCGGGCCTGCGGGCGTCGTCGGCCGGCTACTCGCTGATGTCCTGCAAAAACCGTGACGACCCGCCGTATCAGGGCGCGATCTACCTGACGTTCTGGCTGCCCGACGCCGCATCGACCGACAACTACTTCGCCGCAATCGCCGCGTCGCTGACCGGGCACGGCTGGGCCGAGGGTTTACCGCCCAACAATCACCCGCTCGCCAAGACGTTCACCAAGGACGCCGTCACCGCGATCGTCTACCGGCACGACGACGACTTGCACCTGGGCGTCGTACGCGTCTACGGCGAGTGCCGGAACATGAACGACCACCGCAGGGACGCGACGGCCTGGACCGACATCACCGAGCAGTTCGCCAAAACGGGTTGATCGCCACCCGGCCGATAACGCACTACTGCGCCCGACGGCGTCGTCGTCGGGCGCAGTAGCGACCTCGGGGCAGGTGAGGGTCTAGCCGCCGCCGCCGGGGGTAGCGCCCAGGCTGCTCTGCAGGTCGCCCTTCATGGCGTTGAGCTGCGCTCCCCAGTACTCCCAGCTGTGGGTTCCATACGGCGGGAAGTTGAATACGGCGTTGTGGCCGCCGGCCGCGTTGTAGGCGTCTTGGAACTTCTTGTTGACGCCGATCATGAAGTTGCTCTCCAGGAACGTGGCCGGCAGGTTGGCGCCGCCCAGTTCGTTCGGAGTCCCGTTGCCGCAGTACACCCAGAGCCGGGTGTTGTGTTCGACGAGCAGGTTGACGTTGACCAAGGGGTCGTTGCGCTGCCACGCGGGGTCGTTGTCAGGCCCCCACATGTCTTCCTTCTTATAGCCACCGGCGTCACCCATCGCCAGACCTATCCAGCCCTGCCCGGTGGACGGGCTGAGGTAGCCGGACAGCGAGCCGGCGTAGATGAACTGACCGGGGTGGTAGTTCGCCAGGTTCATCGCGGAAGCGCCCGCCATCGAGATGCCGACCGCGGCGCTGCCGTTCGGCTTGACGCTCCGCTCGGACGACAGGTACCCGGGCAGTTCGCTGGTCAGGAACGTTTCCCACTTGTAGGTCGAGCAGCCGGCCTTCCCGCACGCGGGGCGGTACCAGTCGGTGTAGAAGCTGGACTGCCCGCCGACCGGCATGACGACCGAGAGACCCGACTTGTAGTACCACTCGAACGCGGGCGTGTTGATGTCCCAGCCGTTGTAGTCGTCCTGGGCGCGCAACCCGTCGAGGAGGTACACCGCCGGGGAGCCGCTTCCGCCGCTCTGGAACTGGACCTTGATGTTGCGGCCCATCGAGGCGGACGGGACCTGCAGGTATTCGACGGGCAGACCCGGCCGCGAAAACGCGCTCGCGGTCGGCGCACCGCCGGCAAGATTGATCAGGCCCGGCAGGGCCACTGCCGCTGCCGCACCGACTAATAGCCGGCGCCCCCAGGCCCGGACCTTCTCGCTCAGTTCTGTCATACCTGCCCCTTGTCGTGTGTGACCGTGGTCTCAGGCTGGAATTTACCGTGAAAAAGCCCCGAATGTCGATCGGGACGCGGGGACATCTCGATTTGGTATCGCTTTTTTCCACCAATTTCGCGGGCCGGGATAACGGCGCACCGGTGCGCATGCGTCCCCCCGGGGACCCTCGCGGCGCGGAAACGCCTGGCAGCGAGCGGTCACATCGGTGCGCGCCGGGCAGGACAAAGCCGTTTCTCGGCCCCCAGGGACGACGGCCGGGACCGTGACGCACCAAACGCCGCCAAAAAGGCCGATTCGTCGGGCAAGGCATTTATCGCCGCGACAACACGGCGGCCGTTTCCCACCTGCGCGTCCGGTGGATCCGGCCCGGGCGGCCGTCCGGCGATGTCGAACCGGCGCAGCCGGACTTGCGCCGACCGCGTAGGCTCTCTCGGAGCAAGCCGATGAAAGACCACGTTATCTCGGGTCCGTTCCGGCTCTCACCAACCGCCTCACCAGGGTTTTCCGGTGCGTCGTGCGGGTGAGGGCGCCGGGGCCCCGGGACCGATTGGGGCATAAGTTTTGGACACGGTACTTGGGCTATCAGTGACGCCGGCCGCCGTTGGGTGGGTTCTCGCTGAGGGACACGGCGCAGACGGCACCATCCTGGACCACCAGGAGCTGGAGCTGCCCGCCGGCCGCGGCCCGCACGCCGCCAGTACCGCGGAACAGGTGACGGACGAGATATTGCGGGTGGAGGCGCAGGCCGCCGCCAGCGACCACCGGTTGCGGGTCATCGGGGTGACCTGGACTGACGAGGCGTCCGCGCAGGCCGCGCTGCTACTGGAAGCGCTCACCGACGCCGGATTCGACAACGTCGTCCCCGTCCGGTCACTCGACGCCATCGAGACCCTGGCCCAGGCCATCGCACCGGTCATCGGCTACGAACAGACCGCCGTCTGCCTGCTCGAACGGGATTCGACGACCGTCGTCATGGTCGACACCCACCACGGGGAGACCCAGACGGCGACCAAGCAGGTGCGAGGCGGCTTCGACGGCCTGACCCGCTGGCTGACCGGCATGTTCGACCGCAACGGCTGGCAACCCGGCGGGGTTGTCGTCGTCGGCGCGCACAGCGACATCGACGGTTTCTCGTGGCAGCTGGAAAAGACGCTGCCGGTGCCGGTTTTCGTGCAAACGATGGCGCAGGTGACCGTCGCGCGGGGTGCGGCGCTGACCGCCGCCCGAAGCACCGAGTTCACCGACGACCAACTGATCGTGCCCCCGAGCCAACCCGTCGCAACGCCGCAGGCGCAGCGCAAGCTGCCCTACGCCGGGGCGGTGACCACCCTGGCCGCCGGTGTGGTCACCTTCGTCTGCTCGATATCGCTCGCGGTTGGCATTCAGCTGGCGCCCGCGAGCCAACCGGCGCAACGGCACACGGAGCACGCGCCGGCCCCACAGACCGCGGAGGCGGTGGCCCCGCCCCCGGTCGTCGCGCCGCTGACCCCGCAGGCGAAGGTTCCCACCGCGGAACCGGTTACGGAGCCCGCCGCCCCGGAGGCGCCGCCGGCGGACCCCGGCAACCGGCAGCCCTACCTGACCAGAGTGCTCGAGCACATACCGGGCGACGCCGGTGACCCGACGGGCGACTCGGCACCGCAGGCGCCCGCCCAGCCGCAGCCCTGACAGCCGGTCGGTCAACCGTCCTTCGCGTGAATTGCGCTGCAGGACACCGAAACCTCGTCGGCGACCTGGACCGACCCCATCAGCAGCGAGTACGGCTTGACGCCGTAATCGGTTTGCCGGACCGTGGATTCGACCGACATTCGCCACCGCGCACCGAGATCCTCGGTGCGCACATCGACGACGTGCTCGCGGGACTTGCCGCGAATGTGCAGCTTCCCGCTCAGGCGGTAGCCGTCGTCGGTCTTGCCGACGGTGTCGGCGGCGAACCGGATCTCGGGATAACGCTTGGCGTCCAACGACTTCAACGCGTTCGACTTCACCAGGACCTTCTCCGGCCCGGACAATCCCTTGACCCCGCCCTCGCCCTGCAACACCTCGAACGAATCGACGTCCACGGTCAGCTCCGCGGACACCGGTTGGGCGCCGGCCCACACGACCGTGGCCTCCCAGCGCGTCATCGCGATGGTGAGCCGATGTCCCATTCGCGCCGCCCGGCCCGCGACGCCGGTGCGGATCAGCAGCTCACCGTCGGCTGCGGTCAGCGTCCACTGGTCGGTCACAGCCCGACTGTAGTCACATCGTCAAAACGGTGCGGTAGTGCGCTCGCCCCTGCTCCAGCGCCGCATAGCCCTCGGCCGCCCGCTGAAGCGGCAGCTCCTCGATCCACGCCCGAACACCGGACAGGACCGCGAAATGCATAGTGTCCTCGACGTCTTTGGCCGTGCCGGAGGGATGGCCGACGATGCTGACCCCCGGTGTGATCAGCTGGATGGGACTGATCGGCAACGGTTCGGGCGTGACGCCGATGGTGACGAGCTCGCCCTGCGGCGATATCCCGCCGACGGTCGCGGCCATCGCCCGCGAGTTGCCCGCGGTCGCCAGCACGACCGCCGCGCCGCCCAGCGCCTTCAGCGCTTCGGCGGGATCGGTGGCGGTGGAGTCGATGTAGTGGTGGGCGCCCAACTTTCGGGCGTCCTCCTCTTTGCCGCCGCCGCGCGCGATCGCGATGGTCTCGAAGCCCATCGCCCGGGCGAACTGCACCCCGAGGTGCCCCAGCCCGCCGACACCGAGGATGGCGACCCGGTCGCCGGGCACCGCCTTCGTGTGCCGCAAGGCGTTGTAGGTGGTGACGCCGGCGCAGCCCATCGGCGCGGCCTCCGCGTCGGAAAGCCCCGACGGTATGCGGGCGAGCGCACTCGCCGGGACGGTCACCGATTCCGCGTATCCGCCCGGGTATTGATAACTCGGGACCTTTCCGTTCTCGCAATGAATGAAGCGGCCTTTGCGGCACTCGTCGCAGTGGTAGCAGCACCCGCCGAACCACCCGACCGCGACGCGATCGCCGACGGCGAAACCCTGGACACCATCGCCGAGTTCGGCGATGGTTCCGGCGATTTCGTGCCCGGGCGTCAGCGGCCAAGTCATGCCGGGGAAGCCGCCCGAGACGAAGTGCGCGTCCGTGCCGCAAATGCCGCAGGCGGTGACCGTCAGGCGCGCCTCATCGCGACCCGGCGACCGGGTTTCGACATCGACCAGTTCTAGCGGTGCCCCGGCCGACTTGACGTGAACAGCTCGATGGGTTGCCATGGAAGTTGATGCTACTGTGCGGCACCAGCTTTCGCGCCGTTGGTGTGGTAGTCGACCTGCCAGTGCTTGATCCCGTTGAGCCAGCCCGACCGCAGCCGTTCGGGTTTGCCGATCGATTCCAGGTTCGGGATGCCGTCGGCGATCGCGTTGAACATCAGGTCGATGGTCATGCGGGCAAGGTTGGCGCCGATGCAATAGTGCGCGCCGGTGCCGCCGAATCCCACGTGTGGGTTGGGGTCGCGCAGGATGTTGAAGGTGAACGGGTCGTCGAACACATCCTCGTCGAAATTGGCCGAGCGGTAGACCATTACCACCCGCTGACCCTTCTTGATCTGCACGCCGGACAGTTCGTAGTCCTGCAGCGCGGTGCGCTGGAACGACGTGACGGGGGTGGCCCACCGGACGATCTCGTCGGCCGCGGTGGCCGGGCGCTCCCTTTTGAACAGCTCCCACTGGTCCGGGAAGTCGGTGAAGGCCATCATGCCCTGAGTGATGGAGTTGCGGGTGGTCTCGTTGCCCGCCACCGCCAACAGGATCACGAAGAAACCGAACTCGTCGTCGGAGAGCTTGTGGCCGTCGATGTCGGCCTGCACCAGCTTGGTCACGAGGTCTTCGCCCGGGTTCTTCGCCCGGTCGGCGGCCATCTGCATGCCGTACATGATGAGTTCGACCGAGGCGGTGATGGCGTCGTTGTTGGCGAATTCGGGGTCCTGGTCGCCGACCATTTCGTTGGACCAATGAAAAAGCTTCTTGCGCTCTTCCTGTGGCACACCCATCAATCCGGCGATGGCCTGCAACGGCAGCTCGCATGACACCTGCTCGACGAAGTCGCCGCGACCCTGTTCGGCCGCTTCCTCCACGATGCGCCGGGCGCGCTCGGCGAGGTCGCCGCGCAGGCGCTCGATGGCGCGGGGAGTGAAGGCGCGCGAGATGATCTTGCGCAGCCGGGTGTGCTGCGGCGCGTCCATGTTGAGCAGGACGTACTTGCCGCGTTCGATCTGCTCGCCGACCGTGCCGTCCTTGTAGCGCGGAAGCGCGGTCTTCTGCAGGCTGGAGAAGACGTCGCTGCGCAGCGAAATCTCTTTGACGTCTTTGTGCTTGGACACCACCCAGAAGCCGCCGTCGTCGAATCCGCCCGCCCCGATCGGCTGCTCGTTCCACCAGATCGGCGCGGTCCGCCGCAGCTCGGCCAGTTCCTCCACCGGTAGCCGCTCGGCGTGGATGTCCGGATCGGTGAAGTCGAATCCGGGCGGGAGATTGGGGACCGGCTTGGCGGTTGGCTCGACGGTTGGCATTGCCCGCTCCTCGATGACGAAGTGGTCTAGTCGTCTTTGTGCAAATAAACCATTGCCGCACCACCGTTGGGAAGCATTGGCGCAAGATCGCCGGGCGCGAATTGGAACGTGTTCCTCGTCCGCCGGCGGCCGTGCCGATACGGTCTTGTGGCGGGCGGCCCGATGGATATGCTTTGGTGCAGGTCACCGGCGACGACAAGCGGGGTGGAAGATGATTCGGGAATTGCTCAGCGCCGCTTCATTGGCGGGCATCGCGATCGGCGTGGCGCCGTGCGCCTCGGCCGGCTACGACGGCGACGTGCCGAACATGAACTATCAGGCCTCGTTGGGGGCGCCGTGCGACAACTATGAGCGGTTCATCTTCGGCCGCGGGCCCAGCGGCCAGGCCGAGGCGTGCCACTTCCCGCCGCCCAACCAGTTCCCGGCGGCCACCACCGGCTACTGGGTCATTTCCTATCCGCTGTACGGGGTGCAGCAGATCGGCGCGAAGTGCCCTGGGCCGCAAGCCGCGGCGCAGTCGGAGGCCGGCCTGCCGATGCTGTGCCTGGGCGAGCGGGGCTGGCAAGAGGGCTGGTTCACCGGGGCGGGATTCTTCCCGCCGGCTGGATGATCGGCTGAGCCATGAACGACGGGCAGCCCGGCGCACCCCCGGTGCCGCGCTGGCTGCGCTTCGTGCTGGCGTCGGACCGTGCCGGCTCGGCGTGGTACATCGGGACCGGATTCTTTTTCGCGCCGGTGCTGGCGGTGCTGTCGCCGTGGCCCGCGGTCACGGCCGTCCTGTGGGGAATCATCGCGCTGACCGGGCTGTGGCTGGGGCTGCTCGGCATCGCGATGGCCGTCGGCCTGGCCCGGATACTGCGCTCCGGCGCCGAGATCCCCGAGTCCTACTGGCGCACCTTGGTGAACTACTAGCGCCGCGCGCCCGGACTAGAGTCATAGCGACTGTCCGGTGACTAGAGGAGACGCGAGATGGGCTTCACCCCGAAAGATGCGGTCGACGCGGCCAAGGACATCGCGACCAACGCGGTCGAGAAGGCCTCCGACATCGTCGAACACGCCAGCGACATCATCCGCGGTGACATCGCCGGCGGTGCCAGCGGCATCGTTCAAAACTCGATCGAAATCGGCACCTACGCCGTGGATCGGGCCAAAGAAGTGTTCACCGGCCACGACGAAGGCGACGACGTAGACGACGTCTAGCGATCGTCAGACGGAGGCGGCCTCGTTGAGCTCGTCGAGCCGGTTGGTCGCCTCGAGGTACTCCTGCACCCAGCGCTCGATGACGGTCGCGGTCTTTTCCACCTTCTGGAACTGACCGACGACCTGTCCGACCGGGTTGAACGCGACATCGACGGACTCGTTGGGGTACCGGTTGGTGGCCCGCACCGCCATGCCGGAAACCATGTACTGCAGCGGCATGCCGAGCGGCTTCGGGTTGTCCGGCTGCTCCCAGGCCTCGGTCCAGTCGTTGCGCAGCATCCGGGCCGGCTTGCCGGTGAACGAGCGGCTGCGGACGGTGTCGCGGCTGCCCGCCTTGATGTAGGCCGCCTGCTGAACCGGGGTGTTGGACGACTCCTCGACCATCAGCCACTGGGAGCCCGTCCACGCGCCCTGGCAGCCCAGCGCCAGGGCCGCGGCGATCTGCTGGCCGCTGCCGATGCCGCCCGCGCCGAGCACGGGGACGGGGGCGACCTCCTTGACCACCTGCGGCCAGAGCACGATCGAGCCCACCTCGCCGCAGTGGCCGCCGGCCTCGCCGCCCTGGGCGATGATGATGTCGACGCCCGCGTCGGCGTGCTTGCGCGCCTGCGAGGGGGAGCCGCACAGCGCGGCCACCTTGAGCCCCGCGTCGTGGATGTGCTTGATCATGTCGGCCGGGGGAGTGCCGAGCGCGTTGGCGATCATCTTCACCTTCGGGTGCTTGAGCGCCACCTCGACCTGCGGTGTCGCGGTCGCCTCGGTCCAGCCGAGCAGCTGCAGGCTGTCGCCGTCGCTGTCCTCGATCGGCACGCCGTGGTCGGCGAGGATCTTCTTGCCGAAGTCGAGATGCTCCTGGGGCACCATCTTGCGCAGCGTCTCGGCCAGCTCTTCGGCCGACAGGTGCGAGTCCATGCCCTCGTACTTGTTCGGGATCACGATGTCGACGCCGTAGGGGTGGTCGCCGATGTTCTCGTCGATCCAATTGAGCTCGATCTCGAGCTGCTCGGGCGTGAAGCCGACCGCGCCGAGCACGCCGAACCCCCCGGCCTTGCTGACCGCGACGACGACATCTCGGCAGTGGGTGAACGCGAAGATCGGAAACTCGATACCAAGCTCATCGCAGATGGCGGTGTGCATGCCT
>NZ_LZIZ01000217.1:0-4286 GCF_001666915.1 Mycobacterium sp. E3339
CCGCACCGGGGTAGGTGTTCTCCCGCCAGACACCGCCGATGTCGTCGGCCTTCTCCAGCACCGTCACGTCCGCGAGACCGTCCCTGGACAGCTCGTAGGCGGCGGCGAGGCCGCCGAAGCCGGCCCCGATCACCAGTACGCGGGGCTTGCGAGTAGTCGAAGTCATGCGGCAAACGTTAGGGCCGCGCGACGCGTCACCGGCAAACGATTGCGGTCGGCAAATCCATGATTCCGGCCACGATCAGACGGCCTGCAGCCGGGCCCGGGGCGCGACCGAGCGCTGATAGCGCGCCGGGGTCGTGCCCGTCCACCGCTTGAACGCGGCGATGAAGCTCGTCGCCTCCGCGTAGCCCAGCCGCAGCGCGACGTCGTCGACCGACAGCGCGCCCGTCGCCAACAGCTCCTCGGCGAGCACCCGGTGCACCTCCTCGAGCAGATCCCGAAACGACGTGTTCTCCTCGGCCAGGCGCCGGCGTAGCGTCCGCTCGCTCATCGCCAGTTGCCGGGCGACGGCGGCGATGGTGTGGGGCTCGCCGTCGACGGAGGCCAGCCGCTCCCGGACGCGGCGGGCGACACCGGTCCGCTGCCGGCGGCGCTCCAGCAGGGCGAGGCACTGCTGCTCGCACATCGCCACAGTCTGCTCGCTGGCCTGGGGCAGCGGATTGTCCAGCAGGGCGGCGGGCCAGCGCGCGACGTTGGCCGGCGCGTCGTAACCCGGTGTCACGCCAAAGGCCTTGCGGGCCAAGGCATCCGATGACGGCGCGGGACCGGTGAAATCGATCGAGGTGAACGGGACGGGGCGGCCCAACATCTCCGCCATGACCCGGGCGATGGCCGCCAGGTCGCGCCGCACCAGGAACTCCGCCACCGGACCGGTCAGGTCGGGCAGGTCGAGCCGCAACGCCGCCACCGGCCCCTCCACGATGACGGTCGGCAGGCAGAAGCCGTAACTGAGGTCGTAGAACCGCGCCGCGAACCGCACGGCGTCGCCCAGCGTCGAGCTGGTCAGGCAGGCGAAGCCGAAGATGCCCAACGACCCGACGTGATAGCTGCCGCCCACCCGCACGCCAAGGTCGGCCGCGTTGCCCAGCAGGTTCACCAGGTTGGTGGCGACCGCCAGCTCCTGACGCCCGACGATCATCCGCTGGTGGTCGCGCAGGTCGGCCTCCGACAGGCCGGTGCCGTCGAGCACGTCGGCCGCGGCAAGCCCGTTCTCGCAACCGAATTCGGTCATCAACGCGATGCTGGCCGTGCTCCGCGGAAAGTCCCAGTGCGAGACCTGCGACCCGACGAACACCGGCACGTATCCCAGTATGGCGAACGGCGAGAATCAGCCCGAAATCTCGCGCTCAGTACACGCTCGGCGCGGGTGCTAGGCCGCCAGGTCGTCCGCGCGCCGGGCGTCGCGCTCAACGCGCTTGGCCCGCCGCCAACCCCGCACGGTCGCGATGGCGGTCTTCAGGCCGCGCCGCCGGCCGGTCTCGGGGTCGGTGCCCGCGAATTCGGGCCCCAACTCGTCGAACATCCGCTCGCTGCGGGTTTCCGGCGCGTTGTCGGCGTCGTCGCGCAGGTATTTGTTCGGCAGCGACAGCTTGGCCAGCGTGCGCCAGGTCTTGGCGTACTGGACCAGGAACGAGCCGGTGGTGTAGGGCAGGTCGTACTTGTCGCACACCTCGCGCACCCGCACCGCGATCTCCGCGTACCGGTTGCTCGGCAGGTCCGGGTACAGGTGGTGCTCGATCTGGTGGGACAGGTTGCCGCTCATGAACCGCAGCACCGGCCCGGCGTCGAAGTTGGCGCTGCCCAGCATCTGGCGCAGGTACCACTGGCCCTTGGTCTCGCCGATCATGTCGGTCTTGGTGAATTTCTCTGCGCCATCGGGGAAGTGGCCGCAGAAGATGACCGCGTTGGCCCACACGTTGCGGATGATGTTGGCGGTGGCGTTGGCCGTCGCCGTGGACCGGTAGCTGGCACCCGGCGACAGCGAGGTCAGCGCGGGGAAGGCGACGTAGTCCTTGAAGACCTGCCGGCCGGCCTTCGCCAGGAACTCGTCCACCCGTTGCCGGGCGTCGTCGTGCTCCATCCGCTTCTTGACGATCTTGCCGATCTCCACGTGCTGCAGGCCGACGCCCCACTCGAACAGGAGCATGAGCATGGTGTTGTAGACCAGGTTGAGGATGTTGAAGCGCTTCCAGCGCTGGTCGCGGGTGACGCGCAGCAGGCCGTAGCCGACGTCGTCGTCCATCCCGAGGATGTTGGTGTACTTGTGGTGCACGAAGTTGTGGGTGTAGCGCCAGTGCTTCGAGGACCCGCTCATGTCCCACTCCCACGTCGAGGAGTGGATCTCCGGGTCGTTCATCCAGTCCCACTGGCCATGCATGACGTTGTGGCCGATCTCCATGTTCTCGATGATCTTGGCCACGCCCAGGGTGACGGCCCCCGCCCACCACGCGGAGCGGCGGGAACTCGCGGCCAGCATCAGCCGGCCCGAGACCTCCAGCGCGCGCTGCGCGGCGATGGTGCGGCGGATGTAGCGGGCGTCGCGCGCCCCGCGAGAGTCTTCGATGTCCTGGCGGATGGCGTCCAGCTCAGCGGCCAGGCTCTCGATGTCGGCGTCCGTCAGATGGGCGAATACGTCGACGTCTGTGATTGCCACTCGTCGTCATCTCCCTACGGTCGTGTCGTCGGTGCAATACCTACGCTATCGTAACCTACGAATCCGTAGGTTACCTGTGAGTAGCCTTTAGATGTCGAGCACACAATCGCCGGACGCGGCCGACACGCAGGTCTGAATCCGGGTGCCCGGGTCGTGTTCCGCGCCGGTGCGCAGGTCGCGCACGTGGCCCTCCACGAGGCCGACCACGCACGACTGACATATACCCATTCGGCAGCCGAAGGGCATCTGGACTCCGGCGCCTTCGCCCGCGTCCATCAGCGACGTCGCCGCGTCGGCGGCCACCGAGCGACCACTCTGGGCGAAGGTGACCGTTCCGCCGGCGCCCGCGGGCGCCGCCTTGGACACGGCGAAGCGTTCCAGGTGCAGCCGCCCGCCGATGCCGGCCGACGACCACACCCGCTCGGCCTGCGTCAGCATGCCCTCCGGCCCGCAGGCCCAGGTGTGACGCTCGCGCCAGTCCGGGACCTCGTGGTCGAGCAGGGCGAGGTCCAAGCGGCCCCGGCTGCGGGTCTCCCGCAGCCGCAAGCGATAGCCCGGGTGATCGGCGGCCAGCGCGGCCAGCTCCGCGCGAAACATCACATCCGATTCGGTGGGCGCCGAATGGACGTGGACGATGTCGCCAATCTGGTTGCGGCGCACCAGTGTTCGCAGCATGGACATCACCGGCGTGATTCCGGACCCCGCGGTGAGGAAGAGGATCGACGGCGGCGCCGGGTCGGGCAGCACGAAGTTGCCCTGCGGCGCGGCCAGCCGGACGACGGTTCCCCGCTCGACGCCCGCGACCAGGTGGGTCGACAGGAAGCCCTCGGGCATCGCCTTCACGGTGATGGTGACGGTGCGCGACGACCCGGAACCGGACGTTTCGGCGGGGCTAGAGGTGAGCGAATACGACCGCCAGCGCCAGCGCCCGTCCATCAGCAGGCCGATCCCGATGTACTGACCCGGCTGGTAGTCGAAGTTGAACCCCCAACCCGGCTTGATCACCAACGTCGCCGAATCCTCGGTCTCGCGGCGCACCTCGAGGACGCGGCCGCGCAGCTCGCGCGCGGACCACAGCGGGTTGGCCAGGTGCAGGTAGTCGTCGGGCAGCAGCGGTGTGGTGATGCGCGCGGCGATCTTGCGCAGCGCGTGCCAGCCGGGGTGCCGGTCGGCGCCGGCGACCACGGGCCGCTTGGTCTCGACGACGTTGCCCGTGATCGAGGGGTTACGTCTGCCCAGCGGAAGCTCCTGAGGATTGCGCGGCGTCTTGGTTGCGCTCACCATTGTGGTCGATTCTGAGGGCCTCACGAAACCTACGGTACCGTAACCTACGGTTGCGTAGCTAGGTCGGCGGCTCCGAATGCGTCACATCGTTGCGCGTCAGAGCAGCTCGAGCAGGAACGGCAGCTCCTGGTTGGCGTACCACGCCAGGTCGTGATCCTGCGCGTCGCCGACGATCAGCTCGGCGTCCTCGTCGCCCAGGTCGGCGGCGTCGATGACTTCGATCGCCCTGGTCACGTCCGACTCCGCCTCCGCGTTGTCGACGTACGCGGCGATCACGTCCTCCAGCGCGACGGGCGCGCCCAGTCTCACCACGGCGTCGTCGAGGTCGGGCCGGAAGCTGACGTCG
>NZ_LZIZ01000218.1:0-45835 GCF_001666915.1 Mycobacterium sp. E3339
CTGCCCGTCCAGCCAGCGCAGCACCGCCAAGGCGCCCAATGAGAACCTCGCGCGGGAATTCATGGAGCTGTTCGCCCTTGGCCACGGCAACGGCTACACCGAGGACGACGTACGCAACGGCGCCCGCGCGCTGACGGGGTGGGTGATCGGAGAGGACGGCCGCACCTCGATGGCACCGCGGCGCCACGACGGCTCGGCCAAGAAGCTGTTCGGGCAGACCGGCGATTTCGACGCCGCGGGATTCTGCGATGCGGTGCTGGCGCAGCCCAAGTCGGCGGAGTACGTGGCCGGACGGTTGTGGCGGCAGTTGGCCTCCGACGATCCGCCGTCGGGCCACGCGCTCGACCGGCTGGTCTCCGCCTACGGGCCGGGCCGCGACCTGGGCGCGCTCACGCGGGCCATCCTCACCGACGACGAATTCACCGGCGGCCGTGCCACTGTCGTCAACCCCCCGGTCGAATGGCTCGTCGGTGTGATGCGCGCGTTGCGGGTACCCGTCGACGCATCCACGCGGCAGGTCGCCGACGGCGCGCTGCGCGCGCTCGGGCAGCGGCCCTTCTATCCCCCGAGCGTGGGCGGCTGGCCGCAGGGCCAAGTATGGCTGTCCACCGCCAGCGCCGAGGCGCGGCTGCGGATCGCCGGCCGGTTGGCACACACCGGCGACCTGTCCGGCATCGAGGGCGCCGCCCGGGGTGACCGCATCGACGCGGTCGGCTACCTGTTCGGCGTCGGAGATTGGTCGGACCGGACCGCCGCCGCGCTGCGACCGCTGACCGGCACCCCGCCGCTGCTGGTGGCGGCCGCCGTTAACACGCCCGAATACCTGACTTCCTAACGAGATCCGAAAATGCCCGAGATGAACCGCCGCAAGTTCCTGGTCGCCAGCGCGGGCGTCGGCGCGGCCGGCCTGTTGTCGACGGCCGTGGCGGTCAGCTGGCCCGACCTGATGCGCGCGGCCCAGGACCGGCCGCTGTCCGACGGCGCCGGCGTGCTGGTGCTCGTGACGCTGTACGGCGGCAACGACGGCATCAACACCCTGATCCCCTACGGGGACAACGCCTATCACGATGCCCGGCCCGAGCTCGCCTACGGCCCCGGCGAGGTTCTGCGCCTCGACGAGACGCTGGGTCTCAACCCCGCGCTCAAGGGCCTGGCCCAGTGGTGGGGCGGCCGGCAGCTGGCCATCGTGCGCGGCGTGGGCTATCCGCGGCCCGACCACAGCCACTTCCGGTCGATGGATATCTGGCAAACCGCGTCGCCGGCTGAGCCCGTGTCGACCGGCTGGATCGGCCGCTGGCTCGATGCAACCGGCGACGACCCGCTGCGCGCGGTCAACATCGGTCCCGTCCTCCCGCCGCTGGCGGTCGGGGAAAAGTTCACCGCCGCGGCGCTTTCCACCGCTTCGGCGCCGGCGGGGCGGGGCGCAGACGCGCTGATGGAGGCGCTCGGCACCGACGACCCCGACGACACCCCCGCGATGGCCGCGGTGTGCAAGGCCTACCGGGCCGCACGCACCACCGCCAAGGCGTTTGAATCGATAAAAGTCGCTGGACAACAGCGTAATTCGCTCTCGACGCAGCTCGGCATGGTGGCCGAAGCGGTGAAGTCTCGCGTGCCGACGCGGGTGTACACGGTGCAACTGGGTGGCTTCGACACCCACGCTTCAGAGCGCGACACACAGCAACGCCTGCTCGGGACGTTCGACGACGCGGTAACCAAATTCCTGCGGGAAGTGGGCGACCGCAACGTCGTCGTGATGGCGTATTCGGAGTTCGGCCGCCGGGTGCGCGCCAACGCCTCCCAAGGCACCGATCACGGCACGGCCGGGCCCGTCTTCGTTGCCGGCGCACCCGTTCGGGGCGGTTTCTACGGCGACGAGCCCAGCCTCACCGACCTCGACAACGGGGACCTGAAGTACACCACCGACTTTCGCGACGTGTACCACGAATTGCTGGTGCGGACCGTCGGAGCGGATCCCACGCCGTCGGTGGGCGCCGGGCGAAAGAGCCTGGGCTTCCTAACCGCTTAACACGCTCACACAGTCGCGGGCGATGGCCAGTTCCTCGTTGGTCGGGATGACCAGCACGGCGACCGGGGATTCCTCGGCCGAGATCTGCCGGGCGCCCTTGCCGCCGCCCAGGTTACGGCGCTGGTCGAGCACGATGCCCAACTCTTCCAGCCCGGCCAGTCCGTCGCGGCGCACGGCCGCGTCGTTCTCCCCGATGCCGCCGGTGAAGGTGATGACATCGGTGTGCCCCAGCACCGCCAGGTAGGCGCCAACGTATTTACGCAGCCGATGGGTGAACACGCTGTAGGCCAATTGCGCCGCGCCGTCTCCGGATTCGATCATCTCGCGCAACCTTCGGAAGTCGCGCTCGCCGGACAGGCCCAGCACCCCCGACCGCTGATTGAGCATGGACTCCACCTCGTCGACGCCCATCTTCGCGGTGTGGCACAGGTAGGCGACGATGCTGGGGTCGATGTCACCGCTGCGGGTGCCCATCACCAGGCCCTCCAGCGGGGTGAGGCCCATCGACGTGTCGAGGGGCCGGTTACCGGCGATCGCCGACGCGGAGCAGCCGTTACCCAAATGCAGCACAATCTGTTTCAGCCCGCCCAGCGGCCGGCCCAGGAACGCGGCGGCCTGTTGGCTCACGTACCGGTGTGACGTGCCATGGAATCCGTAGCGGCGGATCTGCCAGCGTTCGGCTACCTGACGGTCGATCGCATAGGTGGCCGCCGCGGGCGGCATGTCGTGGAAGAACGCCGTGTCGAACACCGCGATGTGGACAATGTCGGGCAGCAGCTTGCGCGCCACCTCGATGCCCTTCACCGCCGGCGGGTTGTGCAACGGCGCCAGCTCCGACAGCTCGTCGAGCTTGTCGATCACCGCGTCATCCACCGGGGTGGGCTTGTAGAACGTGTTGCCACCGTGCACGACTCGATGCCCCACCGCCACCAGGCCGCAGGCACGCAGGTCGATCCCCTTCTCCGACAGCGCGTCGAACGCCTGGCGCAGGGCCGCGTCGTGGTCGGCGACCGGGGAGGACTCCTCGCCGATCCGTTCCACGTTGCCGGTCGCCCGGGCCTCACCCGAATCGGGATCGACCAGCTGGTATTTCAGCGAGGACGATCCCGAGTTGATCACCAGCACAACCCGATTCGAGTTAGCCACGGATGCCCTGCGCCTGGATAGCCGTGATGGCGATTGTGTTCACGATGTCTTCGACGAGCGCGCCCCGGGACAGGTCGTTCACCGGCTTGCGCAGGCCCTGCAGCACCGGTCCGATGGCGATCGCCCCGGCGCTGCGCTGCACCGCCTTGTAGGTGTTGTTGCCGGTGTTCAGGTCGGGGAAGACCAGCACCGTGGCGCGGCCGGCAACCGGCGAGTCCCGCAACTTGGTGGCCGCGACGGACGGCTCGATCGCGGCGTCGTATTGGATGGGGCCCTCGACCGGTAGCTGCGGCGCCCGGCGCCGAACCAATTCCGTTGCGGTCCTGACCTTCTCGACGTCCTCGCCGCTGCCCGATTCACCGGTGGAGTACGACAGCAACGCCACCCGCGGTTCGATGCCGAACTGCGCCGCGGTGCGCGCCGAAGAGATCGCGATGTCGGCCAGCTGCTCGGGTGTCGGATTGGGGATGATCGCGCAGTCGCCGTACGCCAGCACCCGATCGGGCAGGCACATCAGGAAGATGCTCGACACGGTGGAAACGTCGGGCACGGTCTTGATCACCTCGAAGGCCGGCCGGACGGTGTGCGCCGTGGTGTGGGCGGCGCCGGACACCATGCCGTCGACCATGCAGTTGTGCACCATCATCGTGCCGAAATATGTTCCGTCGCGCATGATCTCGCGGGCGTGCTCGAGGGTGACGCCCTTGTCCTTGCGCAGGTCCGCGTACTGGTCGGCGAACTGGAGGCGTAGGTCGCTGGTGCGCGGGTCGATCACCTGCGCACCGTCGAGATCCACCCCGAGTTCACCCGAACGCTGCCGGATCTGGGCCTCGTCGCCCAGGACGGTGAGGTCGGCGACGCGGCGCTGCAGCACCCGGCCGGCCGACTTGAGGATGCGGTCGTCGTCGCCCTCGGGCAGGACGATGTGCTTGCGGTCCGACCGCGCCTGCAGCGTCAGCCGGTGGATGAACATCTGCGGCGTGGTCACGGTGGGTATCGGGATGGCAAGCCGCTCAAGCAGATCCGGGACGTCGACGTAGCGGTCCATCAACTCCAGCGCGGTGTCGATCTTGCGTTGCGAATTCGCCGTGACCCGGCCGCGGGCGGCGGCGGCCGCGCTGGCGGTGTCGTAGGTGCCCAGCGTGGTGGCGACGATGGGCAGGCGCAGCCGCAGCCCGGCGACCAGCGCCGCGATGGACGGATGCAGCCGAAAGCCCCCGTTGAGGACGATGCACGACAGCGACGGAAAACCCTCGGCGGCATGGGCGCTGGCCACCGCGAGCACCACGTCCGAGCGATCGCCCGGCGTGATGACCGCCATGCCGTCGCTCAGCCGTTCCAGCACGTGGTCGGCAGTCATCCCGGCGACCAAGACGCCGGTGACCTCGCGTTCCCGCAGCGACGCCTCGCCGCTGACCGGCGTTCCGCTGACCGCGGTTTCGAGTTCGGCCACCGTCGGGGCGGACAGCAGTGGCTCTTCGGGCAGCACGTAGCTGCGCTGGCTGAAGGCCTCCAGCGCCTCGGCGACGTCGGCCAGCCGCTCCGGTTCGCAGCGGTTGGCCACCACCGCCACGGTGTGGGCGCGCTGGACGGTCAACTCGGCCAGGCACGCCTCGACGACGCCGGCCACCTGGTCCGGCGTGCGGCCCCGGCCGCTGACCGTGAGCACCACCGGCGCACCGAGATTGACGGCGATCCGGGCGTTGACCGAGAGCTCGGCGGGCCGGGCCACGTCGGTGTAGTCGCTGCCCACGATCACCACCGCGTCGCAGTCGTCGGCCATCGCGTGATAGGCGTCGACGATGGTCGCGATCGCCGCGTCGGTGTCGGCGTGCAGCTGCTGGTAGGTCACGCCGACGCACTGCTCGTAGGGCACGCCCGCGGTGGTGTGCCGCAGCAGCAGGTCCAGGATGTAGTCCCGGTCCTTGCCGTCGGTGACCCGCGTAATCGGCCGGAAGACACCGACCTTCGCGACGGTCGCGGTCAGGCGGTGCAGCAGCCCCAGCGCGAGCGTCGACTTGCCGGTCTCCGGTTCCGGAGCGGCGATGTATATCGCTGAGGGTTCAGGCAAGTCGCCGCAGCCTGGGGGCCAGGTCCTTCTCGAAGAGCTCGAGGAAGCGGCGCTGGTCGTGGCCCGGTGCGTGGAACACCAGGTGGTTGAGGCCCCACTCGACGTATTGACCGACTTTCTCGACGGCCTCGTCGGGATCCGACGCGACGATCCAGCGCTTGGTGATCTGCTCGATCGGCAGCGCGTCGGCGGCCTTCTCCATCTCGATCGGGTCGTCGATGCTGTGCTTCTGCTCGGCGGTCAGCGACAGCGGCGCCCAGAACCGGGTGTTCTCCCGGGCCAGTTCGGGATCGGTGTCGTAGGAGATCTTGATCTCGATCATCCGGTCGATGTCTTCGGCGTTCTTGCCCGCCGCCTCGGCGCCCTCACGCATCGCGGGGATCAGCTTGTCCTTATAGAGCTCTTCGCCCTTGCCGGAGGTGCAGATGAACCCGTCGCCGGCGCGCCCGGCGTATTTGGCCACCTGCGGTCCGCCCGCGGCGATGTAGATCGGGATGCCGCCCTCGGGCACGTCGTAGATCGAGGCGCCCTTGGTCTTGTAGTACTCGCCCTCGAAGTCGACGCGGTCGCCGAGCCACAATTCGCGCATCAGCCGGACCGACTCGCGCAGCCGCGCGTAGCGTTCCTTGAACTCGGGCCACTCGCCTTCGTATCCGGTGGCGATCTCGTTCAGCGCCTCGCCGGTGCCCACCCCGAGGAAGATGCGGTTCGGGTACAGGCAGCCCATGGTGGCGAAGGCCTGGGCGATGACGGCGGGGTTGTACCGGAAGGTCGGCGTGAGCACCGACGTGCCCAGCACGATCCGCTTGGTGCGTTCGCCGACGGCGGTCATCCAGGCCAGCGAGAAGGGGGCGTGCCCGCCCTTGTGCCGCCAAGGCTGGAAGTGGTCGCTGACGGTTGCGCTGTCCATGCCGTGACCTTCGGCGGCGACGGCGAGTTCGACGAGCTCGCGTGGTGCGAATTGTTCGGCGGATGCCTTGTATCCAAGTTTCAGTTCAGCCACGGGTTATTTCTACTCCTCCGCCGATGGTCGCGACCCGCCGCGCCCGGCTTCGCCGCGCTTGCGATCGCTCCTCCTACACTCGCGGGCATGGCGGAGCTAGTTCAGGTCACCGACACGGTGCACCTCGCCCAGGGCGACGCGGTCAACTGGACGCTGGTCACCGACGACACCGGCGTCATGTTGGTCGACGCCGGCTATCCCGGGGACCGCGACGACGTCCTGGGCTCGCTGTCCGAGCTGGGTTACGGCCCGGGCGATGTGCGCGCCATCGTGTTGACGCACGCCCACATCGACCACCTGGGCACCGCTATCTGGTTCGCGAGCGAGCACGGCATCCCCGTGTACTGCCACCCCGACGAGGTGGGCCACGCGAAACGCGAGTACCTGGAGCAGGTGTCGATCGTCGATGTGGCGCTTCGCATTTGGCGGCCGCGGTGGGCGAGGTGGACGGCTCACGTGGTCCGCAGCGGCGGCCTGATCCGCGACGGCATCCCCACCGCCCAGCCCTTGACGGCCGAGGTGGCCGCCGGCCTGCCGGGCCAGCCGATGCCCGTCTTCAGCCCCGGGCACACCAACGGACACTGCTCGTATCTGATCGACGGCGTGCTGGTCAGCGGGGACGCGCTGATCACCGGCCACCCCCTGCTGCGCCACCGCGGACCGCAGCTGCTGCCGGCGATCTTCAGCTACAGCCAGCAGGACTGCATCCGCACCCTGTCCGCGCTCGCCCTGCTCGACACCGAGGTGCTGCTGCCGGGCCACGGCGACGTGTGGCGGGGACCGATCCGGGAGGCGACCGACGCGGCCCTGGCGCGGGCCGAACGCTGAAGCCCGGAATCCATTGCAGCCCAACAACATTCACCGGACTTCGGGAACCAGCCACTTCTCGAATGCGATCGGGACGAACGGGCCCCAGGACGGCAGCGGGTCGGCGGGCACCCGGGTGTACCCGGTCGCGTCGTACAGCGCCTCGGCCTCGGGTTGCCGGTTGCCGGTGATCAGATACAGCCGCCGGTACCCGCGCGCGGCGGTCTCGGCCTCCAGCGCCGCCAGCAGGATCCGGGCATACCCGCGGCGCCGGTGCGCGCGGTCGGTCCAGATGCGTTTCAGCTCGGCGGTCTCGGCGTCGTAGCGCCGGAACGCGCCGCCCGTGACGGGCACGCCGTCGAGCACCCCGATCAGCAGCCCGCCGTCCGGCGGCGCGAGCTCCGCGGCCGGCACCGGCAGCCAGGACAGGTGCGTGGCCCGCGTGCCGCCGTAGCGCTGCGCGTACTCGTCGGCCAGCTCAGCCAGCAGGGGCTGCGCCAGCGGGTCGTCGTGCGTGGCCGACACGAACCGAAGCTGGTTGGAACCCGCCATGATCGTCTAAACCCGTGTGGCGGTGAGGTATTCCGGGACGAACTCCGTCCCACCGCGCGCCGGCGCCGGCAGCCCCATCGCGCCCAGCAGGTCGCCGGCCCCGCGCTGCACCACCGCCCAGCCGTTGGCGCCCAGGTACTCGGGGACGTAGTGGTACCGGCCCGGATGCGTCAGGCTGGCCAGGTCGATGTCCAGGCCGTGGCGGCGCCAGCCATCGACGAAGGACCGCTCCGCCTCAAGCAGCAGCGGGGTCCAGGTGGGCATGTGATCGGCGGCGAGCCGGCTGCCGGCGGCGCTCATCGCGGTGACGCCCTGCAGCACCCGGTCCTGCAGCGCGGGCGTCAGGTAGCCGATGAGCAACTGCTCGGCGACCCACACCGAGGGCGCGGTGGCGTCGAAGCCGACCCGCCGCAGCGCGGCCGGCCAATCCTGGTGCAGGTCGACCCCGACCCCGCGCCGGCTCGCGGCCAGTTCGGCGCCCTGGCCGCGCAGCACCTCGGCCTTGAAGTCCAGCACCTCGGGCCGGTCGACCTCGTAAACCGTCGTCCCGGGCGGCCACCACAACCGGTACGGCCTGGTGTCCAGGCCGGACACCAACAGCACCACCTGCCGAAGGCCCGCCCTGACGGCATCGGCGACGAACTCGTCGACGAACCGGGTGTGCGCCGCGCAGAGGTCCAGGAACCGCGGGCCGCCCGCGTCCTCCGCGGCGAACCGGTCGTCGTCGATCACGCGGGCGAGCTGGTCCACCCCGGCCGCGCGCACCAACGGTTCGGCGAACGGATCGTTCAGCAACCCCTTGTTGGTGGCGACCGCCCGCGCGGCGGCGCCGAATGCCGCGGTCACCGCCACGCCCGCCGCCGTCGCCATGGTCAGACGCCGGACCGGCGCCGGACGCTCAGCCCGACGACCGCGCGCCAGCCGAGCAACAACAACGCGGTGACCGACGCCGCCACCACCACGAAACTGGCCGCGACGCCCGCGGAACTCAGCTTGCGCAACACCATGCCGACCACCACCGTGCACAGCCACACGACCACCCCGGTCGGCACCAGGGCGGTCGGGCGCCGCCAGGCGCGGGACGCCAGCCACCCGACGGCGGTCCCGGTGAGGAACGGCCACGCGGTGGTGGCCACGCCGGCGATGTCGAGTCCTTCGTCGTGGCTGCGGCGCCCGGCCGCGCAGAAGACCAGCACGCAGGCGACGTCCACGACGAGCCACAGAGGCCGTCGCATGCAGCGAGACTACCGGCCGGGTTTGCCGAGGGCCGGCTAGTGGCAGGCTGAAAGCCATGAGCACCAAAAAACCCCCCGCCTTCGACCGGTATGACCCCCTGGGCCTGGACGCCTCCCTGTCCAGCGACGAGCTCGCGGTGCGCGACACCGTCAGGGAGTTCTGCGCCGAACACGTGCTGCCCTACGTCGCGGAGTGGTTCGAGATCGGTGACCTGCCGGTGCGGGAACTGGCCAAGGGATTCGGCCAGCTCGGCCTGCTGGGCATGCACCTGGAGGGCTACGGGTGCGGCGGGGCCTCGTCGGTGCATTACGGCCTGGCCTGTACCGAGCTCGAGGCCGCCGACTCCGGCATTCGGTCGATGGTCTCGGTGCAGGGGTCCCTGGCGATGTTCGCGATCTGGAATTTCGGGTCGGAGGAGCAGAAGCAGGAGTGGTTGCCCGGCATGGCCACCGGCGAACTGCTGGGGTGCTTCGGGCTGACCGAACCCGACGTGGGGTCCGACCCGGCCGCGATGAAGACCCGCGCCCGCCGCGACGGTTCGGACTGGGTGCTGAACGGCCGCAAACTGTGGATCACCAACGGCTCGGTCGCCGACATCGCAATCGTGTGGGCTGCCACCGACGACGGCGTCCGCGGCTTCATCGTCCCCACCAAGACGCCGGGCTTCTCGGCCAACACCATCCACCACAAGCTGTCGCTGCGCGCCTCGATCACCAGCGAGCTGGTGCTCGACGACGTGCGGGTGCCCGAGTCCGCGATGCTGCCCGAGGCCAACGGGCTGCGGGGGCCGCTGTCGTGCCTGTCCGAGGCGCGCTACGGAATCATCTGGGGTTCGATGGGCGCGGCGCGCTCGGCCTGGCAGGCCGCGCTTGACTACGCCACGCAGCGCACCCAATTCGGGCGCCCGATCGCCGGATTCCAGCTGACGCAGGCGAAACTCGTCGACATGGCGGTCGAGCTGCACAAGGGTCAGCTGCTGTCGCTGCACCTCGGCCGCCTAAAGGACGGCGTCGGGCTGCGGCCCGAGCAGGTCAGCTTCGGCAAGCTGAACAACACCCGGGAGGCCATCAAGATCTGCCGCACCGCGCGAACCATCTTGGGCGGCAACGGGATATCGCTCGAATACCCGGTGATCCGGCACATGGTCAACCTGGAGTCGGTGCTCACCTACGAGGGCACGCCCGAGATGCACCAGCTGGTGCTCGGCCAGGCGTTCACCGGCAGCGACGCCTTCCGCTGACATGACCCGCGCGCACGTGCTGGAATGAGGGCATGAGACTCACCGCGCTCCGCCGGGTGCTGGCCGCGCTTGCGCTGGGCGCCGCCGCCGGTGTCGCGCCGGCGGGCGCCGATCCCAGTTCCGCGCTGCCGGCGATGACGTCAAGCGGCGGCGGGCCGATCATCGGCGGCGGCAGCAACGCCGGGATCGCGCAGCAGCTGTTCAGCTTCGGCACCCCGAACGTGCAGGAGGTCGACGGCTCGGACGCGGCGCAATTCATCACGGCCGCGTCCGCGAGCGCCAATTCCCAACTGGCCGCGCCCTTCTCGCTGATGCGCCGCGCGCTGGCCTGCCAGACCAACAACGCCGGATTCGGGGCGCGCGCCTATCGGCGCGCCGACGGGCAATGGGGCGGCGCGATGGTGGTCGCGGCCAAGAGCGCGACGCCCAACGTCGACGCGCTGGCGGGCTGCGCGAAGACGAACTGGCGCAGGTCCACCGCCGGCGCGCAGAACTCGCTGTGCAACAGCGGTTGGAGCACCCCCAACACCTTCGAGAGCCGCCGCGGCGAGACCTACTACGTCTTGCTCGCCGGCACGGCCGACGATTTTTGCACCGCGCTGAACGGCAAATTCAAGGACAACTCCAACGGGTGGCCGTTCTAGCGGCGGCGCGGCGGGGTCGTACGGTGAGGGGATGAGCATGTCGCGGCATCGCGTCGTCATCATCGGAAGCGGATTCGGGGGCCTGAACGCGGCCAGGGCGCTCAAACGGGCGGACGTGGACGTCACCCTGATCTCGAGGACGACGACCCACCTGTTCCAGCCGTTGCTGTACCAGGTGGCCACCGGCATCCTGTCCGAGGGCGACATCGCCCCGACCACCCGGCTGATCCTGCGCAAGCAGAAAAACGTCCGCGTGCTGTGGGGCGACGTCAGCGACATCGACCTGACGGCGAAGACCGTCACGTCGCACCTGATGGGCATGCAGACGGTGACCCCATACGACAGCCTCATCGTGGCTGCCGGCGCGCAGCAGTCCTATTTCGGCAACGACGACTACGCCGCCTTCGCGCCCGGCATGAAGAGCGTCGACGACGCCCTCGAGCTGCGGGCGCGCATCCTCGGCGCGTTCGAGGCCGCCGAGGTCGCCACCGGACCGGCCGAGCGGCAGCGCCGCCTGACGTTCGTGGTGGTCGGCGCCGGGCCGACCGGGGTCGAGCTCGCCGGCGAGATCGTCCAGCTCGCCGAGCGCACGCTGGCGGGGGCGTTCCGGACCATCACGCCCAGCGAATGCCGGGTCATCCTGCTCGACGCGGCGCCCGCGGTGTTGCCGCCGATGGGTCCCAAGCTAGGCCTCAAGGCGCAACGCCGGCTGGAGAAGATGGACGTCGAGGTGCAGCTCAACGCGATGGTGACCACCGTCGACTACATGGGCATCACGATCAAGGAGAAGGACGGCGGCGAGCGGCGCATCGAGTGCGCCTGCAAGGTGTGGGCCGCCGGTGTGCAGGCCAGCGCGCTGGGCAAGATCATCGCCGAGCAGTCCGACGGGACCGAGACCGACCGCGCCGGACGGGTGGTCGTCGAGCCCGACCTCACGGTCAAGGGGCATCCGTACGTGTTCGTCGTCGGGGACCTGATGTCGGTGCCCGGCGTGCCCGGGATGGCCCAGGGCGCGATCCAGGGCGCCCACTACGCCGCCACGCTGATCAAACACGCGGTGAAGGGCACCGACGACCCCGCCAACCGCAAGCCGTTCAAATACTTGAACAAGGGCAGCATGGCCCTGGTCTCCCGGTACAGCGCCGTCGCGCAGGTGGGCAAGCTGGAGTTCGGCGGCTTCATCGCCTGGCTGGCCTGGTTGCTGCTGCACCTGTACTACCTGGTCGGCCACCGCAACCGCATCGCGGCGATGTTCTCCTGGGGGATTTCCTTCCTCGGCCGCACCCGCGGCCAGATGGCCATCACCAGCCAGATGATGTACGCCCGGCCGGTGGTGGACTGGGTCGAGCGGCAGGCGCAGGAGGGGACGCTGGCGGCGGCCGAGCGCATCGAGGCGGCCGAGAAGCAGGCCGGCTAGCTCTTCAACTAGCTCAAAGCCTGGTCGATATCGGCGATCAGGTCGTCGGTGCCCTCCAGGCCCACCGAAATCCGGACCACGCCGTCGCCCAGCCCGATCGCCGCCCGACCTTCGGGTCCCATCGCCCGGTGCGTCGTCGTCGCGGGATGCGTGACAAGGGATTTCGCGTCGCCCAGGTTGTTGGAGATGTCGATCAGCCGCAGCTTGTCCAGCACCTCGAAGGCCCGCCGCTTGGCCAAAGCGTCGGGGCAGTCGAGCGCGAAGGTGATCACTGTTCCGCCCCCGGACATCTGGCGCTTGGCCAGGTCGTATTGCGGGTGCGACGGCAGATACGGGTAGCGCACCCAGCTCACCGCCGGATGGGTTTCCAGGAATTCCGCGATGCGCTGCGCCGAGGAGTTGCTGTGCTCGACCCGAACGGCAAGCGTCTCAAGGCCTTTCACCAGCACCCAGGCGTTGAACGCGCTCATCGCCGGGCCGGTGTGCCGCATCAGCTTCTGCACCGGGCCGTCGATGTACTCCTTGTCGCCGAGGATGGCGCCGCCCAGCACCCGGCCCTGGCCGTCGATGTGCTTGGTGCCCGAGTACACCACCACGTCCACGCCGAGCGGGAAGCCCTGCTGCAGCAGCGGTGTGGCAAAGACGTTGTCCAACACCACCTTTGCGCCCGCGGCGTGCGCCAGCTCGACCACCGCGGCGATATCCACCAGCGACTGCATCGGGTTGGACGGCGTCTCGAAGAACACTGCGGCGGTGGGCTTCGACAGCGCCTCCTCCCACTGCGCCAGGTCGTCGCCGTCGACGAAGACGGTCTCGATGCCCCAGCGCGGCAGGATCTCGTTGCACACCACAAAACACGACCCGAACAGGCTGCGCGCCGCAACCAACCGGTCGCCGGCGGCCAGCAGCGCGCCCAGCGAGGTGAACACCGCCGCCATGCCGCTCGCGGTGGCGAACGCCGCGGGCGCACCCTCGATCAGGCGCAGCCGCTCCTCGAACATGGTCACGGTGGGGTTGCCGTAGCGGGAGTACACGAAGTGGTCCACTTCGCCGGTGAACGACTGCTCCGCGACCGCGGCCGACGGATAGACGTAGCCGGACGTCAGGAACATCGCCTCGGCGGTCTCTTCGAAGCCGGAGCGCAGCAGGCCTCCCCGCACGCCGATGGTGGCCTGGCTGACGCCGTCGGGCAGGGCCTTGGGCGCGCGCACAGACTCCCCCGACGGGTCGGTCATAGCGGCTTCCAGGGCAATCCGACGGCGCGCCAACCCGATTCACCCCGAAGCCCCTGGCTGTTCGGGTGGCCTTCGAACCCGTCCAGCACGTTGTAGGCCGGGGTGATGCCGGCGCGGGTGGCGGCCTCGGCGGCGCCGATGGAGCGGTTGCCCGAGCGACACAGGAAGACCACCGGCCGCTCGGCCTCGGCGCCCGGCGGGACGTGGTCGCGCAGTTCGTCGGCGAAGTTCGCGTTGTGCCTGCCGTCGGAGGTGTTCCACTCGATGAACACCGCCTCGCGGCCCAGGCTGGACAGGTCGGGCACGCCGACCAGCCGCCACTCGGCGTCGGTGCGCACGTCGACCAGCACGGCGTTCGGGTTGTCGCTGAGCAGTTCCCAGGCCTGCTCTGGCGTGATGTCTCCGGCGTAGGAGCCTGCGCGCTCTGTGCTCATGACCTCGGATGGTAGCGAGGTTATAACCGCGCCTCTCGCGTGACCGAGCTGTGTGGGCCCTGGTGCCGTACCGCCAGCCGGTCCGCGACCTCGCGCGCGCGGTCCCGCGCGGCCGCCACGTCCGGCGCCGTCGCCAGCGCCTGGAAACCCCGCCCGGCCAGGCGAAGGTCGGTTTCCGGCACGCCGGCCAGCGCCCCGGCCAGTGCGGCGGGCGGCGCGTCGGCGCGCTCCACCCGGTGGGCCGCGCCCGGCGAAATCATGATGGTGTCAACCGGCAGCCCCAGGACGGTGCGGGCCTGCAGTTCGAACGCCGACAGCCGCTGGCTGGGCACCGTCGCCCAGGCGCTGTCGGTGGGGCGGGGCGTGACGTCGACGAAGTACACCTCGTCCCCGTTGATCATCAGCTCGACGGCGAAGACACCCCGCCCGCCGAGCGCCTTGACGATCCGCGCGGCGATCGACTTGGCCGCGTCCACGGCGGCCGGGCTCATCCGCTGCGGTTGCCAGGACTCGCGCACGTCGGCACCCTCGCCGTGGCCGATGGGCGAGCAGAAGTCGATCACCGGCCCGTGCGGCCCGTCGCTGCGCACGGCCAGCAGGGTGACGTAGAACTCGACCTCCACCACGGTCTCGGCCAGCACCCGGTGCTGCTCCCCGCTGCCCCCCGCCGCGCGCTGCCAGGCCGCCGCGATGTCGTCGGGTCCGGACGCCACCGACCGGCCGCGCCCGTCGGCCGTGAGCACCGGCTGCACCAGCAGCGGGTAGCCGGCGTGCGCGCCCACCGCCTCGAGCTCGGCGGCCGAGCCGACGAACCAGAACGGCGCGGTGGGCAGGCCCAACTCGTCGGCGGCCAGCCGGCGCAGGCCCTCGCGGTCGGCGGTGAGCCGCACGGCGCGGGCGCCGGGCACCAGCTGCGCGCCCTCGACGCCCTCGAGGGCCTGGGTCGCGAGCGCGTCGGTGGTGGTGACCACGAAATCCGGCTGCAGTCCCCGGATCGCCTGCGTCAGCTGGTCGGCGTCGGCCAGGGGAACCACCAGCGACTGCTCGGCCACCGCGTGCGCGGGGGCGCCGGCGAGCTCGTCGACGGCGATCACCCGCGCGCCGAGGCGGCCCAGGGCGATCGCCAGTTCGCGGGCGAGCTCACCGGAACCCAGCAACGCCACGCGCGGCCGGACGTCGGCGTCGCCCGCCGGCGGTTGCGGCGGGACGGTGAGCGCGGTCGTCTTGTCGTCTGGTCGTTCGGTCACCCGCTCAAGGATAGGTGCGCCGCGCGTCAGGGCTGGCCGGGAAGCAGCCGCACCATCAGCCCGTTGCCCTCGGCCAGCACGGTCGCGTCGCCGTCGACGAGTTCGGCGGCCACGAACGCCTTGCGGCCCTCGGTGCTGGTGACTCGGCCGCGTATCGACAGCGGCGTGTCGATCGGGGTGACCTTGCGGTAGTCGACGTGCAGGAAGGCCGTCCGGCTGATCGGGCGCCCCGCGGCGTGCGAGACCATGCCGAACACGTGGTCGAACAGCAGCGGCAGCACCCCGCCGTGCACGGCGTGATTCCCGCCGACGTGGAATCGGCTGAAGTGACCGGTCATCTCGACGCCGTCCGGCGCGTACTTGGTCAGCGTCCAGGGCGGCAGCAGCAGGCTGCCCATGCCGGGCAGGTCGGGCGTCCGCCCGGCCGGGGCCTTGCCCTCGTCGGCCTGAAACGGCCCCAGCAGCGCCACCAGCGCCGCCGCCCGGTCGGCGGCTTGGTCCCACAGGTCGTCACCGGGGTCGGCGGACACCGCGAGGTCCTGCAATTGGCGCATGGCCGCGACGAACCGGCAGAACCCCGGGCCCGGGCTGGCCGGGCCGTATTCGGGGAAGCCGCCGTGGTGGTCGTATTCGGGGTCGAGGTCTTTCGGGTCGGGCTCGGCCGCCGGCTGGGTCACGGGCGGGCCGCCAGCACGTCGCGGCGCACGATCGTCTGTTCCCGTCCCGGCCCGACGCCGATGCACGAAACATGCGCTCCGGCAAGCTCTTCCAGCCGCAACACGTAGTCACGCGCCTTGGCGGGGAGGTCGTCGAACTCCCGCGCGTCGGAGATGTCCTCCCACCAGCCGGGCAACTCCTCGTAGACCGGTTCGGCGCGGTGCAGGTCGGCCTGCGTCATCGGCATGTCGTTGGTGCGTTCGCCGTCGATGCGGTAGCCGACGCAGATCGGCACCGTTTCCAGGCTGGAGAGCACGTCGAGCTTGGTCAGGAAGAAGTCGGTGATGCCGTTGACCCGGGTGGCGTAGCGGGCGATGACGGCGTCGAACCAGCCGCAGCGGCGCCGCCGCCCGGTGGTGACACCGAACTCGCCGCCGGTCTTGGAGAGGTATTCGCCGTTGGCGTCGAACAGCTCGGTGGGGAACGGCCCGGAGCCCACCCGGGTGGTGTAGGCCTTCAGGATGCCCAGCACGGTGGTGATGCGGGTGGGGCCGATGCCGGACCCGACGGCCGCGCCGCCCGCGGTCGGATTCGACGACGTGACATAGGGATACGTGCCGTGGTCGACGTCGAGCAGGGTGCCCTGGGAGCCCTCCAGCAACACCGTCTCGCCGGTCTCCAGCGCCGCGTTGAGCAGCCGCCGGGTGTCGCGGATGCGGTGGCGGAACCCCTCCGCCTGCGCGAGCAGCGAGTCGACGACCTGGTGCGGGTCCAGCGCCTTGCGGTTGTAGATCTTCACCAGGATCTGGTTTTTCAGCTCCAGCGCCGCCTCGATCTTGTGGGTCAGCTGCTCGGGGTCGAGCACGTCGGCGACGCGGATCCCCTGCCGGGCGATCTTGTCCTGGTAGCAGGGCCCGATGCCGCGCCCGGTGGTGCCGATCTTCTTGTTGCCCATGTAGCGCTCGGTGACCTTGTCGATGGCCACGTGGTAGGGCAACAGCAGGTGCGCGTCCGCGGAGATCAGCAGCTTGGTGGTGTCCACGCCCCGGTCTTCGAGGCCTTTGAGCTCGTCGAGCAGCACCCCGGGGTCGACCACGACGCCGTTGCCGATGACGTTGGTGACGCCGGGGGTCAACACCCCGGACGGGATGAGGTGCAGCGCGAAGTTCTCGCCGGTCGGTAGGACGACGGTGTGTCCGGCGTTGTTGCCGCCCTGGTAGCGCACCACCCACTGCACGCGCCCGCCGAGCAGATCGGTGGCTTTACCTTTGCCCTCGTCGCCCCACTGGGCGCCGATGAGGACGATTGCCGGCATGACTTGCTCCCGCCTGCTTACTGTGGCTCTACTGGCAAGGCGCCGTTCACGTGGCGATCCTAAACGTCGGGCGGCAACGGACCTGTGCCAAGGCCCGGTTGAATCCCGGCTCGTGTCGCGAACGGCCCCGCTTCACGACGTCGCGGCCGGTTTGGCCGCGCACACACCGCCCCGGGCCGGTGCGTCCAACATCAGGCACAGGGGGTTCGCGTCACGAGCGGGCCTCTTGGCCGCCCACCCCGGCCACACGGGTTTCCCGTTCCAACTGACCAGCCTCCAGCCGTCGTGCGGATTGCCCTGGATCTCGACAATGCCGGTGTTCGGCAGCGGATCGAAGAGCAAGAGCAGCGGATCGGGATTCTTGACGGTCATCATCGTCCCGACGCCGATGGTGAACTCGCTGGAGAACGCCACCTCGGTGATCTTGCCGCCCGTGGATCGAACCGGGTTGGCCATGGCATTGGCGTACATCGTCTGCAAAGTGTCGGTGAAGCCGGCCGCGTTGCCGTACATCGTTTGCAGGGCGCCGTTGAAGCGGTTGGCGAATTCGAATCCGTTGGCGTCGGTGGAGCCCGGGGCCAGCATCGGCACGATGCGCAGCCCCAGCAGCCACGCGACGGGGCCCAGCAGGTACACCAACCCCGCGAGGCTGAACTGGGGCTGGCCGTTGAACGCGCCGGCGTCGATCTCGTTGAGCCCGGGCAATGCCTGCACGTTCATGCCCAGCATGGCCGCCAGTGGGGCCGCGGTCTGCTGCGTCCTGATCAACTGCGACGCGTAGATCCCGGCCACCGGGCCCTGCGCGGCGATCACGGTGGCGATGTCCCTCGCCTGTTGCTGGCCGAGCGCGGTGAGCGCCGTTCCGGGCACCGACGTGTCGATCACGCCGGCCGCGTTGGACTCCGACTGGCCGTGCCGCACCAAGTCGATCACGATCGATTCGTCGGCCCAGGCGGTCGCCGGCCCGACGCACAGCAGGGCAGCCGAAAGCGCAACGGCGCCAAGGGTGAGTCGGCGAATGGCAGTTCTCCGTTCTCTTGGCCACCCATTCGTTGACCCCGTGGCAGGAGTAAAGTATCCGGTTGACATCAGGCGATGACGCAGCAACTTTCGCAGTCCGGAATCATGTTGTGACTGTGTCGTGATGACGAGATCGTCCGCCGCTCAGCCGGTCTGGCCGTCCTGTGGTCGAGAGGCATTGGAAGACAAAGGCATTGGTGAGGCAAGAAGATCGTGCTGTCGCGGTGTTGCTGTTCGGCGATCGCCGGGTGCCGGGGCCGCTGGCCGGTCTGCCGGTACACACGACCGACATCGACGCCGCGATCGGACCGTATCGGCGGCTGGTGGTGCTCGGCGCCGACGCCGACCTGGCCGCGGTGCTGACCCGGCTGCTGCGCGCCGGCCGGCTCGACATCGAGATGGCCTACGCGCCGCGCCGGCGCACCCGCGCCACGCGGACCTACCGCCTGCCCGCCGGACGGCGGGCGGCGCGGCGTGCGCTGCGGGGCTCGGCGCGGCGGGTGCCGCTGGTGCGCGACGAGACCGGGTCGGTGGTCGTCGGGCGGGCGTCCTGGCTGCCCGCCGAGGGGCGGCTGCTGCGCGGGGAGGCCGTCGTCGACGACGCGGTGCTGTTCGACGGCGACGCGGCCGCCGTCGACATCGAGCCGACGGTTGACGTGCCGGGCCTGCGCGCGCGCGTCGGCCGGCGCCGCTGGGTAGCCGGCCGCGCGGTCCAGCTGGGCAGCACCGGGGTCACCGTGGTGCGCGACGGCGTGTCCGCGCCGCGGCCCGCGCGCCGCTCGACGTTCTACCGCCACGTCGAAGGGTGGCTGGCGGTCCGATAGTTTCCGGGACTAGGCGCCGTCGCCCTGCTGCTTGGACGCCAGGTGCTTGACCATTTGGCAAAGGTTGACGACGGCGGCGCTCAGCTTGTGGATGGTGGCGTCCCGGTCCGCCAGGCACGTCTGCCAGTCCCCGAACTCCTCAGGGGGCCTCTGGTTGTCCGCGTTGAGATGGATCTTCTGCTCGATCTGGTCGCACAGATCCGCCAGGGTCAGTTGTCCCGGCGCATCGACGTCGGAGAACCATTTATCAGTCATGCCTAATCGGTACCCTCCCGCGCCCGGAATTCACAGGGGGCCGGGCCGCCGGTCGACGTCGCACCGCCACGTCGAGGCCGGCCGACGGTCCGATAGTTTCGACCGGTGATCCCGCCCGCCCGGCACGAATCGGTGCGACCCAGCCCCATCTTCCTGGCCCTGCTGGCCGTGACGGCGATCGGCGGCGTGCTCGCCTGGCTGGCCGGTTCGACCGTGCGGCCGCTGGCGTATGCCGGGGTGTTCACCTTCGTGATCGCGGGCTGGCTGGTGTCGCTGTGCCTGCACGAATTCGGTCACGCGGTGACCGCCTGGCGGTTCGGCGACCACGACGCCGCGGTCCGCGGGTACCTGACGCTGGATCCGCGGCGCTACAGCCATCCGGCGCTTTCGCTGCTGCTGCCGATGGTGATCATCGCGCTGGGCGGGATCGGCCTGCCGGGCGCCGCCGTGTACCTACGGACCTGGTTCATGACGCCGAAGCATCGCACGCTGGTCAGCCTCGCGGGCCCGGCGGCGAACCTGGTGTTGACGGTGCTGCTGCTGGCGCTGACGCGACTGTTCTACGAGCCCGACCACGCGGTGCTGTGGGCGGGCGTGGCGTTCCTGGGATTTCTGCAGCTGACGGCGGTGGTGCTGAACCTGCTGCCGATCCCGGGCCTGGACGGCTACGACGCCCTCGAACCGCACCTGAGTCCCGAGACGCAGCGGGCCGTGGCCCCTGCCAAGCAGTGGGGCTTTTTCATCCTGCTGCTGTTGCTGTGGCCGGCCAGCGCCTGGTTTTTTCAGGTGGTGCTGTGGCTGTTCGATTTCTCCGGGGTGCCCGGCTGGCTGGTGTCCGCGGGCAACGTGCTGACCCGATTCTGGAGCCGCTGGCTCTGACCCTTGCCATATATGCGTAAACCCGCATATATTGCTGGCCATGGGCGCCGGCCACAACCACACCCCCGCCGAGACCGACGCGTCTCGGCTGATTCCCCGCATGATCATCGCCGCCTCGATCCTGGCGGCGTTCTTCGTCGTGGAGTTGACCACCTCGCTGCTGATCAACTCGATCGCGCTGCTGGCCGACGCGGGCCACATGCTGACCGACGTGGTCGCCGTCTTCATGGGGCTGGCCGCGGTGACGCTGGCCCGCCGGGGCAGCGCGTCACCGTCGCGCACGTACGGGTGGCACCGGGCCGAGGTGTTCACCGCGGTGGCCAACGCCGGGCTGCTGCTCGGGGTGTCCCTGTTCATCCTGTGGGAGGCGATCCAGCGGCTGCGGGAAACCCCGACGGTCCCGGGCGTGCCGATGATCGTGGTCGCGCTGGCCGGGCTGCTCGCCAACCTGGTGGTCGCGCTGCTGCTGCGGTCCCACTCGGCGCAGAGCCTGGCGGTCAAGGGCGCCTACATGGAGGTGGTCGCCGACAGCGTCGGCAGCCTCGGCGTGCTGATCGCCGGGGTGGTCACCGTGACCACGCGCTGGCCGTACGCCGACGTGGTGGTCGCGGTGCTGGTCGCGCTCTGGGTGCTGCCGCGGGCGATCTCGCTGGCCCGCGACGCGTTGCGGATCCTGTCCGAGGCGTCACCGACCCACATCGACGTGGAGGAGCTGCGCTCGGCGCTGGGCGCCGTCGACGGCGTGACCGAGGTGCACGACTTGCACGTCTGGACGCTGTCGCCGGGCAAGGACATGTGCACCGCGCACCTGCGCAGCTCCGGCGACTCCGCCCGGGTGCTGCAGGAGGCCCGCTCCGTGCTGTCGGCCCGCGGGCTGGAGCACGCCACCGTCCAGATCGAGTCGCCGGGCGACGCGGGGTGCTCGGAAAGCTTCTAGAGCCCCAGCGCCGGCCGCGCGGCCGGGTCGCAATCGTCGAGCAGATCCAGGCAACGCAGGAACTCGTCGGTTTCGCCGATCGTGTCGGCGGCGCGCGCCAGGGCCGCCACACACCGCAGGAACCCGCGGTTGGGCTCGTGCGAATAAGGCACCGGGCCGAAGCCCTTCCACCCGTTTCGCCGGAGCTGGTCCAGGCCGCGGTGATAGCCGGTGCGGGCGTACGCGTAGGCCGTGATGGCCTGGTCGTCGGCCAGCGCCTGCTCGGCCAGCGCCGCCCACGCCACCGACGCCGACGGGTGCGCCGCGGCGACGATCCCGGGCTTCTCGCCGGCGAGCAGCTCGGCCTCGGCGTCGGGATCGCCCGGCAGCAGGGTCGGGTCGGGTCCGAGAAGGTCTCGCGTCATGGCTCCCATCCTCCCAGCCGCGTCGTTTTGCCGGGACGCCGGACCTCAACCATCGCCCCATCGAAGGGGGCGGGTCGCTAAGCTCTCCAACTACCCCACCCGATAGCGGAGGACAGCAGCACTCATGCCCCAGCCACCCGAGCCCGATCGCGGCGGCACGCCGAACCCGTCCGGGCACGAATGGGCCGCAAGCGAAGACGCAACCGAGGGCGTCCCGCTGGTGCCGAGCGACGCCGAGACCGAGACCGTGGTGATCAAGCCCGAGCCCGGCGGTGCCCCGGCGGATGCCGGCGAGGACTCGGACGCCCAGCAGCGCGAACGCCGCTTCACCGCGCCCGGTTTCGACGCGAAAGAGACGGCGGTGATCGCGACCACCCCGGAGCCCGCCACCGAGGTCTTCGCTTCACCGCCGGAGGGCATCCCGGCCCAGCCCGAAGCGACCTCGAAAGCCGCTGTGCCGCAATCGATTCCGCCCCGGCTCGGGGGAAAGCTGCGCACCTCCCGGCAGGTCAACTGGGGCTGGGTGCTGGCGCTGGTGCTGATCGTGCTGGCGCTGGCCGCGATCGCGATCCTGGGCACGGTTCTGCTCACCCGCGGCAAGCACACCAAGGTGTCGCAGGAAGACCAGGTCCGCACCACCATCCAAAGCTTCGACACCGCGATCCAGAAGGGCGACCTGACGACGCTGCGCACCATCACCTGCGGCACCACCCGCGACGGGTACGCCGACTACGACGAACGCTCGTGGGACGAGACCTACCGGCGGGTGTCGGCGGCCAGGCAGTATCCGGTGATCGCCAGCATCGACCAGGTGGTGGTCAACGGCCAGCACGCCGAGGCCAACGTCACGACGTTCATGGCCTACGACCCGCAGGTGCGTTCGACCCGAAGCCTGGACCTGCAGTACCGCGACGACCAGTGGAAGATCTGCCAGTCCCCCAGCGGCTAGACGCCCACGGACTTGCCGGCGCAGTGCAGGTCCTCGCAGGCCTCAACCACGCGCTCGCTCATCGACGCCTCGCCCTTCTTCAGGTAGCTGCGCGGGTCGTAGACCTTCTTGGCGCCCACCTCGCCGTCCACCTTCAGCACGCCGTCGTAGTTGGCGAACATGTGGCCGGCGATCGGGCGGGTGAACGCGTACTGGGTGTCGGTGTCGACGTTCATCTTCACCACCCCGTAGCGCAGTGATTCCTCGATCTCGGACTTCAGCGAGCCCGAGCCGCCGTGGAAGACGAAGTCGAACGGCTTGGCATCCTCGGGCAGCCCCAGCTTGGCCGCCGCGACCTTCTGGCCCTGGGCCAGGATGTCGGGGCGCAGCTTGACGTTGCCCGGCTTGTAGACGCCGTGCACGTTGCCGAACGTCGCGGCCAGCAGGTACTTGCCGTGCTCGCCGTGGCCCAGCGCGTCGATGGTCTTCTCGAAGTCCTCCGGCGTCGTATAGAGCTTGTCGTTGATCTCGTGGGCGACGCCGTCCTCTTCCCCGCCCACGACACCGATCTCGATCTCCAGGACGATCTTGGCGGCCGCGGCCGCCTTGAGCAGTTCCTGTGCGATCACCAGGTTTTCGGCGATCGGCACGGCGGAGCCGTCCCACATGTGGGACTGGAACAGGGGATGGCCGCCGGCGCTCACCCGCTCCGCGGAGATCGCCAGCAGCGGGCGGACGTAGCTGTCCAGCTTGTCCTTGGGGCAGTGGTCGGTGTGCAGCGCGACGTTGACCGGGTACCGGTCGGCGATCACCCGGGTGAACTCGGCGAGCGCCACCGCGCCGGTCACCATGTCCTTGATCCCCAGGCCCGACGCGAACTCCGCGCCGCCGGTGGAGAACTGGATGATGCCGTCGCTACCGGCGTCGGCGAAACCCTTGATGGCGGCGTTGACCGTCTCCGACGACGTGCAGTTGATGGCGGGGAAGGCGTACGCGTTCTGTTTGGCGCGGCCCAGCATCTCGGCGTACACCTCGGGCGTGGCGATGGGCATGAGCTCCTCCTGGCGGCTGGGCCCATCCAGTATCGCAACAACGGTATGTTGAAGCATCGTGAGCACCACCGTGACGGCCCTGCCCCACATCTTCGACCCGATGTACTGGTTGGGCGCCGACGGCGTTTTCGGCTCCGCGGTGCTGCCCGGCATCCTGATCATCGTCTTCATCGAGACCGGCCTGCTGTTTCCGCTGCTGCCCGGCGAATCGCTGTTGTTCACCGGCGGGCTGCTGGCCGCAGGTGCGAACCCACCGGCCAGCATCTGGGTGCTGGCCCCCGCCGTCGCCCTGGTGGCGATCCTGGGCGATCAGACCGGGTATTTCATCGGCCGGCGGATCGGCCCGGCGCTGTTCAAGAAGGAAGACTCCCGGTTTTTCAAGAAGCACTACGTGACCGAGTCGCACGCGTTCTTCGAGAAATACGGTCCGTGGGCGATCATCCTCGCGCGGTTCGCGCCGTTCGTGCGGACGTTCGTCCCGCCGGTCGCCGGGGTGTCATACATGCGCTACCCGGTGTTCCTGGGCTTCGACATCGTCGGCGGCATCCTGTGGGGCGGCGGCGTGACGCTGGCGGGCTACTTCCTGGGCAACGTGCCGTTCGTGCACCACAACCTGCAGAAGATCCTGCTGGCCATCCTGGTCGTCTCCCTGACGCCGGCGTGCATCGCGGCCTGGCGCAGTTACCGGGGCCGCCGGCGCGCGGGGGCCGAGCCGGACTCAGGACACCCGACTTCTGCGGTACGCAACGAAAGCGTCTAGCAGCTCGGGGCGGTCGATCGAACTCTGCTGCACCGCCTCGCCGGGTGCGGCGCCCAGCAGGATCCGCTTGATCGGGATCTCCAGCCGCTTACCGGTCAGCGTGCGCGGTATCCCCGGAACCGCCAGGATGTCGTCGGGCACGTGGCGCGGCGAGGCGTGCTGACGGATGGCCGCCACGATCCGCGACCGCAGCGCCTCGTCCAGCTCGGCGCCGTCCGCCAGGGTCACGAACAGCGGCATCCAGTAGCCGCCGTCGTCCTGCTCGATCCCGACCACCAGGCAGTCGCCCACCTCGGGCATGCCCTCCACCGCGGTGTAGATCTCGGCGCTGCCCATCCGCACGCCCATCCGGTTCAGCGTGGCGTCCGAACGACCATGCACCACAACGGATTCCCGCTCGGTGATGGTGATCCAGTCACCGTGACACCACACCCCCGGGTACTTGTCGAAATAGGCGGCGCGGTAGCGACTGCCGTCGTCGTCGTTCCAGAAGAACACCGGCATCGACGGCATGGGCTCGGTGATAACCAGTTCGCCCTCCTCGCCGACGACCGGCTGGTTGGGTCCGGCCCAGGATTCGATGGCCGCGCCCAGGCAGATGCAGGACAGCTCGCCGGCCACCACCGGCAGGATCGCGCAGCCGCCGATGAAGGCGGTGCAGACGTCGGTGCCCCCGCTCATCGAGATCACCGGCACCGATCGGCCGAGTCCCTCTTGGACCCAACGGAATCCGGACGCCGGCAGCGGTGAACCGGTGGAACCCACGGCGCGCAGCCCATCCAGGGCATACGTCGCCCCGGGCTTCAATTCCTTTTTGGCGCAGGCCAACAGGTAGCCCGCCCCGGCGCCGAGCACGTTGACTTGCGCCTCGGCGGCGACCCGCCACAACCCGTCGGTGCTCAAATGCGTTGGGCTGCCGTCGTATAGGACGATGGTGGTGTCCACCAGCAGGCCGGACAGCAACAGGTTCCACATCATCCAGCTGGTCGACGAGTACCACAGGAACCGCTCGCCGGCGCGCAGATCCAGTTGCAGGCCAAGGTATTTCAGGTGCTCGATCACCGTGCCGCCGTGCCCGTGCACGATGCCCTTCGGCTTACCGGTGGTGCCCGAGGAGAACATCACCCACAGTGGGTGGGCGAACGGGACCGGTGTGATCTCCAGCGGGGCATCCGCTGCGAGGGCCGTCGCCCATCCGACGGTGTCGCCCTCGGCCGCGAGCCCGAGCCGGGGCACCACCACGGCGGCCCGCAGGCTGGGCATCGCGCGCCGGATCGCGTCCAGCTCCGCGCGCCGGTCGATGCGCTTGCCGTCGTACACCGATCCGTCGGTGGCCACCAGCACAGCCGGCTCCACCTGGCCGAGCCGGGCGATCACGCCGTCGACCGAAACGTCCTGGTTGCACACCGCCCAGATGGCGCCGACGCTGGCGGCGGCCAGGGCGGCGACGGCGGCCTCGCCGACGTTGGGCAGATACCCGACGACGGCGTCCCCGGGCCCCACCCCCAGGCCGCGCAGGTACGCCGCGAAGGCGCCGGTCTCCCGGCGCAGCCGTTCCCACGACCACTCGCATGCGCCGTCCTCGCCGACGACGATCATGGCGGGGCGCTCGTCGGTGGCGTGCCGGAAGATCTCGGTGGCGTAGTTGAGCGTGGCGCCGGGGAACCACTGGGCGCCGGGCATGGAACGCTCCCCCAGGACCGCGGTTGGGGGGCTGTCCGCCTGGATGTCGAAGAACTTCCAGACGGCGTCCCAGAACCATTCGATGTCCTCGACGGACTTGCGCCGCAGCGCGTGGTAGTCGTCGAAGTGGCCGCGGCCGGTCTCACCCAGCCACGCGATGAAGCGGGTGAGGTTCGCTTCGGCCAGCGTCGCCTCGTCGGGAATCCAGCTGCCGGGCTCGGTCATGTCGCGCTCCCTGCCGTCACGGCGGTGACGTTACAGGCGGCCTCCATCAGCATCCACCCGGATAGCTGCACGGACAGGTCCCGTTCGGCCACCTCGGAACTGTTCACCGCGCCCGCGACGAATTGCGCCTGGCCGCCCTCCGCGCCCGGCACCTGGGCGTCGCGATCCCAGAACGGGCCGAACAGCGGCAGCCCGTCCACCGTTTGCCGGTAGTCCCACGCAGACTTCGCGCTCGCCAGCACAACCCGGCGGGCCGTGTCGCGGGCCGCGGCGTCGTCGGCCGAATCGCCGGGCAGGGCGGTCGCGACCAGGGCGAGGTAGCGCGCGGTGATGCCGGAGAACAGGCCGCCGTCCCCGCCGCCGGCGCCGGCCAGCACGCCGGTCGGGGCCATGTGCTCGGCGACCGCCGCGACCAGCCGGTGCACCCGCGGCGCGTGCCGGTCGTCATGGGTGCGCGCCGCGAGTTCCGTTTCCAGGCCGAGCACCACGCCCTGGCAGTAGGAGTACTGCGCCCGGACCAGGGACCCGGCCTTGATGCCGTCGAAAACCAGGTGCGTCTCCTGGTCGATCAGGGTCTCGTCGATCCAGTCCGCCATCTGCTGGGCGCGCCGCATCCGATCGCCGTAGCGCGCCAGGAAGATGCCCGCCGGTCCGTTGGCCGGGGCGTTGAAGAACTGGTCCTGCTTGCGCCACGGGATGCCGCCGCCGTCCTCGGGCACCCACGCCTCGAGAAATTGATCCGCCAGCTTCGGCAGCGCGCGAT
Organism: Mycobacterium sp. E3339; assembly: GCF_001666915.1. Taxonomy (NCBI): domain Bacteria; kingdom Bacillati; phylum Actinomycetota; class Actinomycetes; order Mycobacteriales; family Mycobacteriaceae; genus Mycobacterium; species Mycobacterium sp. E3339. The sequence goes on from NZ_LZIZ01000218.1 coordinate 26,764, forward strand.
GCCGCTCCACGCCGGCTATCCGCGCGGCGCGTTCCAGCGCCAGCGCCAGCCAGGCCATGTCGTCGTAATAGCTGTTGGTCCAGCGAAAGTTGTTGCGCAGCCGGTGCGAGCGGACCTGCCGGTTGATCCTGGTGTGCCGGTCGGGCTGCGGGTCGCGCAGCTGCGCGTCGACCAGGCAGTCCAGCAGGTGCGCCTGCCACCAGTAGTGCCAGGTGCCGAACATCCGGTCCCGCCGCGTCGACGGCCACGCCACCACACCCAGCTGCGTTCCGGGCAACCCCCATAGGCGTTTGAGGTGCCGTTGCGTGACGGCGGCTTCGGAGCTGGCCGCGCGGTTGACCCACAGCTGATCCATACCCCCAGATCCTGCCTCATACTGATATATGCGCTACCGGCAAACCATTTCGGGAACCACGCACTCCTTCTCCGGCCTGGTCGACGTGATGGCGAAGGCGACGCCATTGCGCTCGGGCGACCAGCTGGCGGGGTGCGCCGCCGACTCCGACGCGCAGCGGGCCGCGGCCGCGTGGGTGCTGGCCGACATCCCGCTCGCGACGTTCCTCACCGAGGCGGTCGTGCCGTACGAGACCGACGAGGTCACCCGGCTCATCATCGACACCCACGACCCCGACGCGTTCGGCCCGATCGCGGGCCTGACCGTGGGGGATTTTCGCGACTGGCTGCTGGATGCCGCGTCCCGCGACGACGGCGCGCAGCGCATCGCCGCCGTCTCGCCGGGGCTGACACCGGAAATGGTTGCGGCCGTGTCGAAGATCATGCGCAACCAGGACCTGATTTCGGTGGCCGCCACGACAAGCGCCACCGCGGCCTTGCGGACCACGATCGGGCTGCCGGGCACGCTCGCCACCCGGCTGCAACCGAACCACCCCACCGACGACCCGCGCGGGATCGCCGCGGCGCTGCTCGACGGGCTGCTGATGGGTTGCGGGGACGCGGTGATCGGCATCAACCCCGCGACCGACTCGCCGCACGCGGCGTCCGAGCTGCTGCGCCTGCTCGACGACATTCGGCAGCGGTTCGCGATTCCCGTCCAGTCGTGCGTGCTGTGCCACGTCACCACCACGATGGAGCTGATCGGGCGCGGCGCCCCCGTCGATGTGGTGTTCCAGTCGATCGCCGGAACCGAGGGCGCCAACGCATCTTTCGGCACCTCGATCGCGATGCTGCGGGAGGCCAACGAGGCCGCCCGGTCGCTGAACCGCGGCACCGTCGGAGACAACGTCATGTACTTGGAGACCGGGCAGGGTGCGGCGCTGTCGGCCGGAGCCCACCTCGGCGTGGGGAACAGACCGGTCGATCAGCAGACGCTGGAGGCGCGAGCCTACGCGGTGGCCCGGGCGCTGCAGCCGCTGCTGATCGACACCGTGGTCGGATTCATCGGGCCGGAGTACCTCTATGACGGCAAGCAGATCATCCGCGCCGGGCTCGAAGACAACTTCTGCGGGAAGCTGCTCGGCCTGCCGATGGGCGTCGACGTCTGCTACACCAACCACGCCGAGGCCGACCAGGACGACATGGACACGCTGCTCACCCTGCTGGGCGTGGCGGGCACCGCGTTCGTCATCACCGTTCCCGGTGCCGACGACATCATGCTCGGCTACCAGAGCCTCTCGTTTCATGACGCCCTGTATGTGCGAAAGGCGTTGGGGCTGCGGCCCGCTCCCGAATTCGAGGCGTGGCTGGCCGGCCTGGGCATGGCCGACGCCGACGGCCGGATCCTGCCCGTCGACCTGGCGACGTCGCCGCTGCGCGCGCTGGCGGCCGGCCGATGACCGACGTGTGGGCACCACTGCGGGCGACCACGCAGGCACGCATCGGGCTCGGGCGGGCGGGCGACTCGCTACCGACCCGGCGCGTCCTGGAATTTCAGGCCGCGCACGCCGCGGCGCGCGACGCCGTGCACGATCCCCTCGACGTCGACGGCCTCGTCCAGCGGCTGGGTGAGGTCGGCATCGAGGCACCGCTGCGAGTGTGCAGCCGGGCCGGCTCGCGCGGCGAATATCTGCGCCGACCCGACCTCGGCCGAAGCCCGGCCGACCTGTCGAGTCTGCCAAAAACCAAGGCCGACGTCGGCTTTGTGCTCGCGGATGGCCTCTCGCCGCGCGCGCTGACCGACCACGCCGCGGGCATGGTCGACGCGTTGGTCCGCGCATTCGACGGCCGGTACCGAATCGCCCCGGTGGTCGTCGCGACCCAGGCGCGCGTCGCGCTCGGCGACCATATCGGTCAAACCCTTGGCGTCACAACGGTTCTCGTGCTCATCGGTGAACGCCCGGGGCTGTCGGTAGCCGACAGCCTGGGCATCTACCTGACGCATCGGCCGGCGCCCGGACGCACCGACGCCGACCGCAACTGCGTCTCCAACATCCATCCACCCGACGGCCTGGACTACGCGACGGCCGCGGCGGTCACCGCCGCGCTGGTCGCCGGCGCCCGCGAACTCGGCCGCTCGGGGGTCGCCCTCAAGGACACGACGCGGGCGGCGTTAGGCGGTGCTAGCCTCGCCGGCCCAGCACCCAGCCCAGCAGCAGCGCGGCGAGCACGGCCAGCAGCACCGGGGCGTACTTCTTGAGCTGGTCGCCCCCGGCGAGGTCAAGCAGATCGATGGGCTCGGGCTCGGCGGCGTGACGCGGCTCCGGGGGGCGACCGATCTGCGCGGGGCCCTCCGGGGTCGCCGGCGCGGCCACCGCTTCGGCGGCCAGCTTGGCCTCGAGCGACTCGACGAACTGGCCCAGCAGCTTCTCCGACACCTGCTGCAGCATGCTGCTGCCGAACTGGGCCAGCTTGCCGGCGATCTTCAGGTCGGTGTCCACGGTGACGCCGGTCTTCTCGCCGTCGGGCTGCAGCACGGCGGTGACCGTCGCGGCCGCACTGCCGGTGCCGCGCGTCTCCTTGCCCTTGGCGTCGATGACCGCCCGGTACTGCCCGCGATCGTGCTCGACGAAGCGGACCTTGCCGCTGAATTCGCTGGTGACCGGCCCGACCTTGACCTTGACCTTGCCAAGGTAGTCCTCCCCCTCGTGGCCGGTGAGCGAAGCGCCGGGCATCAGCGGGATCACCTGCTCCAGGTCGCTCAGCACGTCCCACGCCTGGTCGATGGGTGCGCTGACGGTGAACTGGTTGGCGATCTTCATGCCCCGGGTCCTCTCGCGTGTGAAGCGGCGTCGAGCACCAGCCTACGGGCGGCACTACGGAAGTAGAGTGGGGTCCCCCGCGTCGTGGTGGATCCGCCCGACGATCTGGGTCAGTGGGCGGCCGCCGCCGCCCCAGCGCCTGGCGATGATGTCGGCGGCGATCGAGACCGCGGTCTCCTCCGGGGTGCGGGCGCCGAGGTCCAGCCCGATGGGGCTGGACAGCCGGCCCAGCTCGGCGTCGGTCAGCCCGGCGGCCTTGAGCCGGATCACGCGGTCGTCGTGCGTGCGGCGCGAGCCCATGGCCCCGACGTAGCCGACCTGCGGCAGGCGCAGCGCCACCTCGAGCACCGGCACGTCGAACTTGGGGTCGTGGGTGAGCACGCAGATCACGGTGTGGCGATCGACGGCGCCCGCCGCGGCCTGGGCGGCGAGGTAGCGGTGGGGCCAGTCGACGACGACGTCGTCGGCCGTCGGGAAGCGCGCCCGCGTGGCGAACACCGGCCGGGCGTCGCACACGGTGACGCGGTAGCCGAGGAAGGAGCCCTGCCGCGCCAGCGCCGCCGCGAAGTCGATCGCCCCGAACACCAGCATCCGCGGCGGCGGCGCATGGCTGGACACGAAGACCTCCATGCCGTCGCCGAGCCGCTGCCCGTCGGGCCCGTACTCCAGAACGTCGCTGCGGCCCAGCGCCAGCAGGCCGCGCCCGTCGTCGGCGACCGCGGCGTCGGCGCGCGCCGAACCCAGCGACCCCGCCACCCCGTCGGGCCGGATCACCAGCCGCCGGCCGACCCGGGTGGGATCGGGGTGGGCGATGACGGTCGCGGTCGCGACGGCGCGGCCCGCGGCGATGTCGTCGGCCACCGCGCCGAGTTCGGGGAACGTCGCGGGCGAAACCGGCTCGACGAAGACATCGATGACGCCCCCGCACGTCAGCCCCACCGCGAACGCGTCGTCGTCGCTGACGCCGTAGCGTTCCAGCCGCGCGGTCCCGGTCCGCGCGGCCTCGGTGGCGAGGTCGTACACCGCCGCCTCCACGCAGCCGCCCGACACCGACCCGGCGACCGAGCCGTCCGGCGCCACCACCATCGCGGCTCCCGGCGGGCGCGGGGCGGACCGGAAGGTGCGCACCACCGTGCCGAGCCCCGCGGTGTCGCCCGCGCGCCAGATCGACATCAGCTCGGCAATCACGTCACGCACTCTCTCAACGTAGAGTGACGGCCTCAGGCCCCGCGTGTGAATCGTTGGCTTTGAGTGGCTACCAGGCGTGGGAGAGGTCGGCGTGCTGGCGAACCCAGGCGTGCATGGCGATCCCGGCGGCGACGCCGGCGTTGATGCTGCGGGTGGAGCCGAACTGGGCGATCGACACCGTCACCGCCGCGCCCGCCCGGATGTCGTCGGTGATGCCCGGACCCTCCTGACCGAACACCAACAGGCACTCGCGCGGCAGCGCGGTCTCCTCCAGCCGGGCCGCCCCCGGAACGTTGTCCACCGCGACCACCGTGAGCCCGGCGTCCGCGGCGAAGCTGAGCAATTCGGCGGTGTTGTCGTGATGGCACAGCCGCTGATAGCGGTCGGTCACCATGGCGCCCCGGCGATTCCAGCGCCGCCGGCCCACGACGTGCACGGTGTGCACCGCGAACGCGTTGGCGGTGCGCACCACCGACCCGATGTTGGCGTCGTGCCCGAAGTTCTCGATCGCCACGTGCAGCGGGTGCCGGCGCCGGTCTATGTCGGCGATGATCGCCTCCCGCGTCCAGTACCGGTAGGCGTCGACAACGTTACGAGTGTCGCCCTCGCGCAACAGAATTGGGTCATAACGCGGGTCGTCGGGCGGCTCACCCACCCACGGCCCGACCCCGCCGCCCGGCGTCGCCCATTCGGTGGGCCCGGGACCGGTCATCGCGGCGTCCACACCCCGGCGTGGGTGCCGTCGACCGCCACCGTCGCATACAGCAACGCCTCGTTGATCTCGCCCTGGGTGCACAGCGACGCGCTGACGTGCACCGCGTCCAGCGACGCGTCGGGCAGGACCAGCACCGACGACCCGTACGCAGCGCAGGCCGGGTTGAGGCCGGCGCCGGGCAGCGTCGGAGACGCGAGCAGCATCAGCGGGCCGCCGCGCTTGGCCGAGTCGTCGCGGTACCGGGCCGCGATCCCGTCGACCTCGAGACCCAGCAGCATGAAGCCGTTCCCGTTGAAGGCCGCGGGATCGCCGAGCTGCGCCTTGGTCATCGGGGCGCCGTCGGCGCGCCAGGCCGACAGGCTGGTGGTCTTGACCGCCACGCCGGTGTCGTTGGCGTTGGTGGGCATCAGCCCCACCGGGAACGCGGCCGGGTAGGCCGCCGAGCTGTTCGGGATCCGGTCGCGCGGCGAGTAGGTGTACACGCCACGGACTTGGCTCCGATCCTTAAGGGGCCCAAGGCAAACCGTCCCGGCGAGCCGGTCGCCGGACGCCGACAGCGGCGAGTGGACCTCGGGTGCCTTGTCCGTCCGGCGATCACAACTGCCCACCCCGTTGGACTCCATCGGGTGCGACAGCGCGCCGTAGAGCCCGAACCGGATGTCCTCGGGTTTGGCGTGCGGCGCCTTGGGGTTGGCCGCGGCGGCGTCGACGTCGATCAGCACGTAGTCGCCGTCCCAGCGCAGGTTCGACACCGACATGTTCCAGCCCAGCAGCGACAGCGATTCGCCGAGCCGCGCCCCCTGCGCGCCGTACGGGCGCACCGGTTGGCCGGCGCCCGAGCACCCCGTCAGGCAGGCCAGCACGCAGGCCGCAACCGCGAGAAGCTGTGCGCGGCAATGCAATTAGCCCAACCCCAGATCGGCGAGGCCCAGCACGCTGCGGTACGGCAGGCCCTCGGCCTCGATGGCCTCGGCGGCGCCGGTGGAACGGTCGACGACGGTGGCCACGCCGACCACGTGTCCGCCGGCCTCCTGGACGGCGTGCACCGCCGTCAGCGCCGACGCGCCGGTGGTGCTGGTGTCCTCGACCACCAGCACCCGCTGGCCGGAAACCTCGGAGCCCTCGATAAGACGTTGCAGCCCATGGGTTTTCGCAGACTTGCGCACCACAAACGCGTCGATCGGGCGGCCCGGGGCGTGCATGACGGCCGTGGCCACCGGGTCGGCGCCCAGCGTGAGCCCGCCGACCACGGCGTAGTCCCAGTCCCTGGTGAGGTCGCGCATCAGCGTGCCGATCAAGGCGGAGGCCCGGTGGTGCAGCGTGGCGCGGCGCAGGTCGACGTAGTAGTCGGCCTCCTTGCCCGACGACAGGGTGACCCGCCCGTGCACCACCGACAGCCGGCGCACCAGCTCGGCGAGTTCCTCGTGGGGGTCAGGTCCGGCCACGGCCACCGCCGATTCGCTTGGTCACGGCCCGCATCAGGGTCCGCGGGATCATCCGCTCGGCGGCGATGATCGCCTTGTATTGCAGGCCCGGGATGCTGATCACCTTGCCGCGGGCGATGTCGGCCAGGCTCTGATTCACCACGTCGTCCACCTCGAGCCACATGAACGACGGCGACTTGGCCATTTCGATGCCGGCGCGGGCGTGAAATTCGGTGTGCACGTAGCCCGGGCACACGGCGTGCACCCCCACGCCGGTGCCCTGCAGGCCGACGGACAGGCCCTCGCTGAAGGAGATCACCCACGCCTTGGACGCCGAGTAGGTGGAGCCGCGGCCCGGCACCAGCCCGGCGACGCTGGCGATGTTGATGACGGTGCCGGCGCCGGCGTCCAGCATGGCCGGCAGCGCCGCCCGGGTCAGGTGCATGATGGCGGTGACGTTGACGTCGAGCTGCGACTGCAGCAGCGCCGGGTCGGTGGCCCAGAAGTCACCGGAGGTGCCGAAGCCGGCGTTGTTGACCAGCACCCGCACGCCCCGGGCCAGCCGTTCGCAGACCTGCTCACGGCCGGCGGCTTCGGCCAGGTCGGCCGGCAAAACCTCGATGTCACCGGCCCGGTCCGCCAGGTCCCCGGCCAGATCGGTCAGCCGGTCCACGTCGCGGGCCACCAGGACCAGGTCGTAGCCGTCGTTCGCGAAGCGTCGCGCGAAGCCGGCGCCGATCCCGGACGTGGGCCCGGTGATCAGGGCTACGGGGCGGGGCATGAGCGACATCCTAATGACGGCGGCCGCGCCGCCCGTCCGGCGCCCGGCGCGCCGTCAGTGCTGATAGTTGGTGGCCTGATGGCCGTTGCGTCCGGTGGGCGGCGGCCGGCGGACGGCGTCGGGGGCGCGCTGCTCCCGGCGGATCGGCTCGGCGGGCCGGCGTGCGGCCTCCGAACCGAGCAGGCCGGAGACGTCCTGCTGCGCGCGCCGGGGCGGCAGCTCCGCGCGACCGGCGGGCGCCAGCGGGCGGCCGGGCGACGCGCTGCGCAGCGCCGCGGGCGCGCCGGCCTCCTGCTGGGTTTCCTCCGGCAGCGGCGGCAGTACCCGCAGGAGGTCGTTGAACTGGCGCACGGTGCGCAGCCCCTCGTCCCACTGGGTGCGGGTGCTGGTGATCGGCATGGCGACCAGCGTCCAGTTCTGCTCGTTCCACATGATCTCGGCGGAGTCGGGCGCGGTGTGGGCGAAGGTGACCATGCGGCGGTCGCAGGCCCGCCGCGCGGCGTCGAGGTTGGTGGAGTACACCATCCGCGGGCCGATGGCGCCCAGCAGCCAAATGTCGCTCTCCCGTGGCTCTTTGAGGCCCTTGAGGCGCAGGTCCACCACGACGTTGGTGCCCACCTTGCGGTGCAGCGCGATCACGGTGGCGACCTCTTCGAGGTCGAAGATGTACACGGCCTCGCCGCGGATCTGACCCAGCACCACGTTCTGCGCGGCGATGTCGCCGACCGTCGAAATCACCCCGCGCTTCCAGCGCTTGAGGATGTCGGCCGATTCACGCTCGTAGTCGAACCCGTGCGACCGCGCCCACGACTTGCGGCGCCTGCTGCGCCCGCGGCGTCGATCGATGTCGACGTACAGCAGCACGCCCGCGCCGACGAAGCACAGCGCGGACAGCGTGAACCAAAGGGGGACCATCCCACACAGGGTATCCGCAATCGTGCCGGAATAAAGAAGTCCGGCTGGTCACAACCCAATTACAGGACTAAACACCCCACACATGCGCCGAACGTCGACTTGTTGGGCGATTTCGGATGAAATGCCTACAACAAGTCGACGTTCGAGCGGCCTCAGCCCAGGATCAGCGAATCGCCGTCCGGGCTGACGTTCACCGGCACGGTGTCCCCGTCGTGCACGTCGCCGGCCAGCAGCAGCTTGGCCAGCTGGTCGCCGATGGCCTGCTGCACCAGGCGGCGCAGCGGCCGGGCGCCGTAAACCGGGTCGAACCCGCGCTGCGCCAGCCACTGCTTGGCCGGCAGCGACACCTCGAGGGTGAGGCGGCGCTGCGCCAGCCGCTTCTGCAGCTGGGCCAGCTGGATGTCGACGATCGCCACCAGCTCGCCGGGCTCGAGGCCGTGGAAGATGATCACGTCGTCAAGCCGGTTGATGAACTCGGGCTTGAACGCCGAGCGCACCGCGGCCATCACCTGCTCCTCGCTGCCGCCCGACCCGAGGTTGGACGTCAGGATCAGGATGGTGTTGCGGAAGTCGACCGTGCGGCCCTGCCCGTCGGTGAGCCGGCCCTCGTCGAGGACCTGCAGCAGCACGTCGAACACGTCCGGGTGCGCCTTTTCGATCTCGTCGAACAGGATCACCGTGTACGGCCGGCGGCGCACCGCCTCGGTCAGCTGGCCGCCCTGGTCGTAGCCGATGTAGCCGGGCGGGGCGCCGACGAGCCGGGCCACCGAGTGCTTCTCGCCGTATTCGCTCATGTCGATGCGAACCATCGCGCGCTCGTCGTCGAACAGGAACTCCGCCAGCGCCTTGGCCAGCTCGGTCTTGCCGACGCCGGTCGGGCCGAGGAACATGAACGACCCGGTCGGCCGGTTGGGGTCGGCGACGCCGGCCCGGGACCGCCGCACGGCGTCGGAGACCGCCTGAACGGCTCGCCTCTGACCGATGACGCGCTTGCCCAGCTCCTCCTCCATGCGCAGCAGCTTGGCGGTCTCGCCCTCGAGCATCCGGCCGGCGGGGATGCCGGTCCACGCCGACACCACCTCGGCGATGTCGTCGGGCCCGACCTCCTCCTTGAGCATCACGTTCTCCCGCGCCTCGGCCTGGGGCAGCGCCGCGTCGAGCTTCTTCTCGACCTCCGGGATGCGCCCGTACCGCAGCTCGGCCGCCTTGGCCAGGTCGCCGTCGCGCTCGGCCCGCTCGGACTCGCCGCGCAGCGCCTCCAGCTGCTCCTTGAGCTCGCGGACCACGTCAATCGCGCTCTTCTCGTTCTGCCAGCGGGTGGTCAGCTCGGCCAGCTTCTCCTTCTGGTCGGCCAGTTCGGAGCGCAGCTTCTCCAGCCGCTCCTTGGACGCCTCGTCCTCCTCCTTGGCCAGCGCCATCTCCTCGATCTCGAGGCGGCGCACCAGGCGCTCGACCTCGTCGATCTCGACGGGCCGGGAGTCGATCTCCATCTTCAAGCGCGAAGCGGCCTCGTCGACCAGGTCGATGGCCTTGTCCGGCAGGAAGCGGGCGGTGATGTAGCGGTCGGACAGCGTGGCCGCGGCCACCAGGGCCGAGTCGGTGATGCGCACCCCGTGGTGCACCTCGTAGCGGTCCTTCAGCCCGCGCAGGATGCCGACGGTGTCCTCCACCGACGGCTCGCCCACCAGCACCTGCTGGAAGCGACGCTCCAGCGCGGCGTCCTTCTCGATGTACTTGCGGTACTCGTCGAGCGTGGTGGCGCCGACCAGCCGCAGCTCGCCGCGGGCCAGCATGGGCTTGATCATGTTGCCGGCGTCCATTGCGCCCTCGCCGGTCGCGCCGGCGCCGACGATGGTGTGCAGCTCGTCGATGAACGTGATGATCTGCCCGGCGGAGTTCTTGATGTCGTCGAGCACGGCCTTGAGCCGCTCCTCGAACTCACCGCGGTACTTGGCGCCGGCCACCATCGAGCCCAGGTCCAGGCTGATGACGGTCTTGTCGCGCAGGCTTTCCGGCACGTCGCCGGCGACGATGCGCTGGGCCAGGCCCTCCACGATCGCGGTCTTGCCGACGCCGGGCTCACCGATCAGCACCGGGTTGTTCTTGGTGCGACGGCTCAGCACCTGCACGACGCGGCGAATCTCGTTGTCCCGCCCGATGACCGGATCCAGCTTGCCCTCCCGGGCGCGGGCGGTCAGGTCGGTCGAGTACTTCTCCAGCGCCTGATAGGTGGCCTCCGGCTCCGGGCTGGTGACCCGGGCGCTGCCGCGCACCTTGACGAAGCCGTCGCGCAGGGCCTGCGGCGAGGCGCCGTGGCCGGTCAGCAGCTTGGCGACGTCCGAGTCGCCGGTGGCAAGGCCGACCAGCAGGTGCTCGGTCGAGACGTACTCGTCGTCCATCTCGGTGGCCAGCTGCTGGGCGGTGGTGATGGCGGCCAGCGATTCACGCGACAGCTGCGGCTGCGAGCTGGCGCCGCTGGCCTGGGGCAGGCGGCCGACCAGGCGCTCGGCCTCGGTACGAATGGTCGCGGGCTGGACGCCGACAGCCTCCAGCAGCGGACCCGCGATCCCGTCGGCCTGCGTCAGCAGGGCCATCAGCAGATGCGCGGGCCGGATCTCGGGGTTACCGGCGGCCGAGGCCGCCTGAAGCGCCGAGGTCAGCGCCGCTTGCGTCTTGGTTGTCGGGTTGAAAGAGTCGCTGGCCAAACCGGGCCACCTCCGTTCAGGGGTAGTTCCAAATGCTTGTCGCGATGTGCAACGCCGTCAAGGTTGAGTCTGTTCCGCTCAACTCTAACGAGTTTTGGGCGGTATGGCGCAGGGGGTACCCCCGTATCGATGACGCAAATGGAGCAGCACCGGGCCCCTAACGCCCTGACGCTGGCCATCGTGGCCGGCGGGCTGGCGTTGGGAGGCCTGGCCGCGACCGGATTCGGCGCCGATCTCGCCGGCGCCGGTCCGTCGGCGACCGTGCCGGAGTCGGGCACGTTGCAGGTCAACGGGACCGGCACCACGAAGACCGTCCGTTGCCAGGGCGGCTACCTGTCGGTCAGCGGCCAGGCGAACACGGTCACCGTCACCGGCCACTGCACCAGCGTCAGCGTCTCTGGCCACGACAACCGCGTCGCCGTCGACAGCACGGACGCGGTGAGCACGTCCGGAACCGGCAACGCGGTCACCTACCATTGGGGCTCCCCCAACGTGGTGAGCGCCGGAACGGCCAACACGGTCAAGCAGGGCTGAGCGGGTCGCGGGCCTAGAATCGGGGCCCGTGGGGCTCGAGGACACCGAAGCGTTGCGGTTGTTGCGCGACGCCTTCGGCGCGGACGACTCCGGGCCCGGCAACGAGGTCGTCCGCCGGTTCTACACCCGGTGGTTCGCCCTCGACCCCGCGGTGCGCGACTTGTTCCCGCCCGAAATGGGCGGGCAGCGGACGGCTTTCGCCCACGCGCTGCATTGGGTGTACGGCGAACTCGTCGACCAGCGCGCCCAGGAACCGGTGGCCTTTCTCGCTCAGCTCGGCCGCGATCACCGCAAATACGGTGTGCTGCCGCAGCATTACGACACGTTGCGGCGCGCGCTGTTCTCGGCGCTGCGGGCGCACGTCGGCGACGCCTGGACCGACGCCGTCGACGACGCGGCCAACCAATCGCTCAATCTGATCACCGGGGTGATGCGGGGCGCCGCGGACGCCGAGGAGGGGCCGGCGTGGTGGGACGGCACCGTGATCGAGCACATGCGGGTCTCCCGCGACCTCGCGGTCGTCCGGCTACAGCTCGACCGGCCGATGGACTATCACGCCGGGCAGTACGTCAATGTGCATGTCCCGCAATGCCCGCGGCGCTGGCGCTACCTGTCCCCCGCCATCCCGGCGGACCCTGGCGGTGGCATCGAATTCCACGTTCGCGTGGTGCCCGGCGGCCTGGTCAGCACCGCGATCGTCAACGAGGCGCGCCCCGGCGACCGGTGGCGGCTGTCCAGTCCGCACGGCGGCCTGCGGGTCGACCGGGAGGGCGGGGACGTGCTGATGGTCGCCGGCAGCACCGGCCTGGCGCCCCTGCGGGCGCTGATCATGGACCTGTCCCGGTACGCGGTGAACCCGCGGGTGCATCTGTTCTTCGGCGCCCGCTACCGCTGCGAGCTCTACGACCTGCCGACCCTGTGGCAGGTGGCGTCCCACAACCCGTGGCTGTCGGTGTCGCCGGTCTCGGAGTACGGCGCCGACCCGGCGTGGGCCGCCGACTATCCCGATTGCACGCCGCCGCGCGGCCTGCACGTGCGGCAGACCGGTCGGCTGCCCGAGGTGGTGACCAAATACGGTGGCTGGGGCGACCGGCAGATCCTGGTCTGCGGCGGGCCGGGGATGGTGCGGGCCACCAAGGCCGCCCTGATCGCCAAAGGCGCTCCGCCGGAACGTATTCAGCACGACCCACTGTGGAGGTAAGCATGCGTGTCGTCACCCTGCGCGACCCGGAATCGCCGGTGACCGCGGAGTTCGTGCCCGACGCGGGCATGATCGGCACCTCGCTGAGCGACGCCGGCGTGGAGCTGCTCGGGCAACGCCGCGGGCTGGACGCCTACGTGACGGCGGGCAAGACGATGGGCATCCCGATCCTGTATCCGTGGGCGAACCGGTTGGGCGACAACTCCTATACCGCCGAGGGCGTGACGGCGACGCTGACGCCGGGCGAGAACGGGGTGCGCGCCGACCCCAACGGGTTGCCGATCCACGGCGTGCTGGCGGGCCACCGAGGCTGGCGGGTCACCGCCGAGTCGGACAACGAGCTAACGGCCGAGCTGGATTTCGCCGCCGACCCGCGATTGCTGGCCACCTTCCCGTACCCGCACGTGCTCACGGTGGCGGTGCGGCTGGCCGAGCGGACGCTGACGGTGCGCACCACGGTCCGCGCGACCGGCGACACGGCCGTGCCGCTGTGCTTCGGCTTCCACCCCTACCTGCGCCTGCCGGACGTGCCCCGCGCCGAGTGGGTGATCGACACCCCGCCGCTGCGGCACCTGTTGCTCGACCAGCGGGGCCTGCCGACCGGCGCGTCCGAGCCCGCCCCGGCCCGCGAGGAGGCGTTGGGCGACAAGGCTTTCGACGACGCCTACGACCGGGTGCCCGAGGGCGCGGTGTTCGCGGTGTCGGGCGGCGGGCGCCGGCTACAGGTGCGCTTCGAGCAGGGGTACCCGGCGGCGCAGATCTTCGCGCCCACCGCCGAGGACGTGGTGTGCTTCGAGCCGATGACGGCGCCGACCGACGCCCTGCGCCGCGGCGGCTACCGGTGCGCGCGACCGGGTGCACCGGCGGTCGCCCAGTTTGCCATCCGCGTCTAGGGGCGGGCCGCCAGCGAATTGTCCGGACCAACACATATTCGGGGTCCACACGTGCTGAATTAGGCGCGTTTGACGCGTACTCTTTAGCCCATCCTTGGCAGGAGGACGCAGCGTGAGCCCTGGCGAGACCGGCACCACGATCGACGAATTGCTGGACCGCGCCGTGCAAGCGATCAATGCCGGCGACCGCGCGACCGCGACCTCACTGGCCGGACAGGTTCTTTCGGTCGACCGCGGAAACCCGGAAGCCGAAGACCTGCTGGCGATTCCGCCCCGCTACGGGGAAATACGCAGGCTGACAATCCTTTTCGCGGACATGGTGGACTCGACCGCGCTGTCCACCCGGATGGAACCGGAGAATTACCACACCTTGGTCGGCCGGTACCGGGATGAGGTGCGCCGCGTCGTCGATCGCTACGAGGGGCACATCAGCTCGATCAAGGGCGACGGCCTGCTGGCCGTGTTCGGGCACCCCAAGGCGCACGAGAACGACGTGCGGCGCGCCGTCGCCGCGGGGCTGGACATCACCCGCGCCGTCGCGCGGCTGAGCGCCCAGGCGGAACGCAAGTTCGGCGAGTCCATCAGCGTCCGGGTGGGCATCCACCGCGGCCTGATCTATCTCGACACCGACCAGGACGACGTCTACGGCTTCGCGGCCAACCTGGCCGCGCGTCTCTCGGGCCTGGCCGCGCCGGGGACGGTGGCGGTGTCGGATGCGGTGGCGCCCCTGGTCGGCGACTCGTTCGAACTCGACGCCCGCCCACCGGCTTCGGTGAAGGGCGTCGAATGTCTGACCGTGCATCACCGGGTGCTCGGCGAGCGACACGAGGCGCCGCAGCTGCGATCGCCCGAGCTGATCGGGCGCGACCGCGAGCGTGCGTCGCTGCGGCAGAGCTGGCAGCGCGCACGGGCCGGCACGTTGACCCGCCCCGGCATCGTGTTTCGCGGCGAACCGGGAATCGGCAAGACCCGGCTGGCCGCCGAGGCGGCCGAAATGGTCCGCGCCGCAGGCGGGCCCGTGGTGCGGCTGTTCGGCTCGCCGCTGCACACCGAGACCGGGCTGCATCCGGTGCGCCGGCTCATCGAGCGCCGCTGCGGCATCACCCGGCTGACCGACGCCGCGGAGCGGCTGCGCCTGCTGCAAGCCGAACTTCGCGCCGGCGGTCTGGACCCCGCGATCGCCACGCCGCTGCTCGCCCCCGTGATCGGCGTCGGCCCCGAACACGGCTATCAGGCCGCGGCCCTCGAGGGCCGGACGCTTTACGAGTCGATCGGCGTGACGGTTCTGCAGTACGTGCTTGCCTGCCTCGGCCGGCATGCCGGGCTGGTGATCGCGGAGGACGTGCACTGGTTCGACGCGTCCACCGCGGAGCTACTCAACTCGTTGCTGGCCGGTGCGGACGGCCGGCTACTGGTGGTGGTGACCGGACGTGACGGTGACTGGCTGCAAACCGATTGGCCGGCAGAGGTTTTCGACCTTCCCCCGCTGACCGATGAGCAGTCCGAGGCCCTGATCGCCGCGCTCAACCCGGCGGTGACCCGGGCGCAGCGCGCCGAGGTGGTCGAGCGATGCGACGGGGTGCCGTTCTACATCGAGCACGTGGTAAGTGAACTCGACGGCGCCGGAACGGATTCCGGTGTGCCCGAGGCGCTCTACGAGCCGCTGTTCGCCCGGCTGCATCACTCCCGGCCCGACGTGGTGCCGGTGGTGGAGGCGGCCGCCGTCATCGGGCGCGCCGGCGATCTGCCCATGCTGCGCGCCGTGGTCGGGCGCGACGCCGAGGACGTCGACGACATCGTCACCGAACTCGTCCAGGCGCGCGTGCTCGAACGGCGCGGCGACGACGGCTGGCGCTTCCGCCACGAGTTGCTGCGCGAGGTGGCCGCCGAGCTGGCCCCGCCGTCGCTGGGCCGGGACCTGCACGCGCGCGCCGCCCGCGCGCTGGTCAGCGCGGCGGCCGACGCCGAACCGGATTGGCCGGTGGTCGCAAGCCATTTCGAGCAGGCCCACCACTACGAGGAAGCCGTCGAGGCCTACCACATGGCCTCGGCCAACGCCCGGCGCCGCGGCGCCTTGCAGGAAGCGGTGGTCTGCCTCACGGACGCCCTCACCCAGCTGGACAACTGCCCGGCCAACCCCGACCGGGACCGCAAGGAAATCGCCATCCGGATGGAACGTGGATTCTTGACGGGCGCGACCCAAGGCAGCATGAGCGGCGAGGGTCCCGCCGACTTCCAACGCTGCCTGGCCCTGGCCAGCGGCGGTGACTACGAGGACGAACTGCTCACCACGCTGACCGGGCTGATCGGTTACTACGTCCCGCGGGCCGAGCTGCGCCGGGCCCACGACCTGGTCGACTCGCTGTCCGCCCGGATCACCGAGAATCGGCCCTGGAGCATTCCGGCGATCGCCTCGGTGATGGGTTCGGTCGTCTGGCTGGAGGGCGACTTCGTGGCCGCCCGCGATCACCTGTTGCGGGCGCTGGCCGATAGCTCCGCGGCCGATCCCCTCGTGCTGGACACCGCCTGGTGGGTGCACGTCGACCCGATCTCGTTGGCGCACACCTACATGGCACTGACGCACACCGCGTGCGGCGACCTCGACCGGGCGCACACGGAGTTGGCGAATTCATTGCGGCGCTGCGACGTCCTGGGTTCCCCGCGCGACGCCTACAACCGGGCGAGCACCTACTACATGGAGATCTGGGTGCGGCTGGAGAGCAGCCAAATCGACCAGGCGGCAACCGCGGTCGCGGAACTCCGCACGCTCAGCGAGCAATCCGGGCTCGACCTGTGGCAGCTGGTCGGTCGAACCCAACACGCCACCGTCAAGGCGCTGGCGGCGCTCGAGGCCGACGCCGACGCCGCCACGCTGGCCGGCCACGCGGAAAAGGTCGCGCGCTGGGTGGACGGGTCCCGGCGCATGCACCTCAAGATGTTCCTGACGTTCCACGACGCGATCGTCGGCCGCCTGCTGATCGCCGCGGGCGCGGCGCAGCGGGCGCGGGAACGGTTGGAGATGGCGCTGCGGCACGCGGAAGAAACGGGGATGCACTTCTACGACGGCGAGCTGATGCGCGTGCGCGCGCGGACGTTCACTGCCCCCGAGGAACGGCGCAAAGCCCTGAACGAGGCGCTCGAATTCGCCCGGCGCCAAGGGGCGATCCTGTTCGAATTGCGTTGCCTGCTCGAGCTTTATGAGATCGACGGCGATCCGTCCGCGCTCGTCGACGTTGTCCGCCGCTTCCCCGGTGACGCCCGGTGGCCGGAGTTCGCGCGAGCGCAAACCATCCTCGCGCGGCCGGATCAGCGATAACCCTTGCGCGGCCTGTGCGGGGAGTTCGATACCTCTTCGAGCGCTTGAAGGTTGGCGGCCACGTCGCGAATTTCGTGCTTGCCGACGAGGCGGACGAGCGCCGGGAAGGGGGTCACCCGCCCGGGTGGCTGCAGATAGAACGAGCCCAACGCCGCCGCCCAGGCCTCCTGGTGGACCATCTTCTCCGTGACCTTCGACCGGTGCGTCGCGAGGAAGTAGGCGAATTCCCAAGCCCCCCTGCGCAGTTTGACCAGCGACCGGTCGAGCGCGCGGATCTCGCCCGGCACCAGCCACCGGGTCCAACGGATTTCGGGGGAAAGCGTGTCGATGACCTTGAGAACGTCGGGCAGCTGCTTGCACAGAATCTTGTTGACCCGGTTGTAATCGACCGCCAGGCTGTCCATCGAGTCGCCGGCGACCGCGAAGACGGCGAGCCCCAGATCGAACGTGATGTGCGCATTCAGTCCGGCCATCATGTGCTGAAGAATGATCGCCTGATCGTCGTGGTCGCCCACGAACGCGACCTCCCAAGGCAGCGTCGGGCCGGGACCCCGCTCCGGATAGAAGTAGGCATTCAAGGCGTTGAAGTAACGCCGGGCGAAGGCGATGTCGAGATCGGTCATCCGGGGGCCATCCTCGAACACGTTGTCGCCGACAGCGTCCCGGATTGCGAGGGTGGTCCGCCGGTACAGCACGGCGAAGTACCCGAGGTGGCTCTCCGCCGTCTTGGCCCAGTCGATTACCCGATCGATATTGCGCAGGACATCGTCGATGGTTTTTGGCTCGTCGAGCCAGTGCGGCCGGAACTCGGGGGCGGGAGGCGTGGGAGCAGCCATGTCGGGTCTTCCCTTCAGTCGACTATGCCGGGCGGCGGGTGGGCTTTGGTGCCGACAGCTCCCAGCTGCGGGCAAGGTGATCGGGTATGTCGAACTTCGCGCGCTCCCCACCCCGGTTCAGCCGGAACAACCCATGCAACAGGTCGTGCCCAAAGGGGCGAATCACCTCCGAGACCCGTTGGTAGCGCCGCGAATTGCGCTTGGTTCGGCCGAATACGCGCACGAAGAACCAACTGCCGGCGCGGCTGAGCCGCCCAAAGTCATCGGTGAGGGCCGACTCGGGCACCAGCAGCATGTCGGCGATTTCGTCGCCGACGAGGTGCCGGATCAACGGCGGGACGGTGTCGTCGAACCGGTGAAAGGGCGTCATCTCGTCGAGCAGTTCCATCAGCGCCGCGGCCATGACCCGCCCCTCGCGCGACGGCCGGAACTGCCTGCGCCGAATCGTCGCCACCAGCGCGGTGGCCTCGTGGACGTTGTGCGCGTACAGGTCGGGATGCACGCCGAGTAGATGCCCGATGACGTTCCACAGGTGAAGGTAGGCCTCGGCGTCTTTCCTCGGGACGTGCACGCCCAGCTGCCGCAGGGGGTCGACGACGACGTAGGAGAACGAAAGCAGCGTGCCCGCAAGGTCTTCCTGATTGATCGGGACGCCCCAATCGAGCGGCTTCCACACGTCGGGGTCGGCCTTGCTGCGGATCTCGATCAGCTTGCGAACCGCGGCGTGCATCAGGCGCACGTGCTGGATGCTGCGCACCCCCTTGCCGTGTTCGCCGAAGCTGCCGGAGGAGAGCACGTTGATCAGGAACTGGCCGGTCTCCATCACCCGGCGGCGGGTGTCGGTGTCGAGCCGGGCCGTCAGATAGAGCACCTTGACGCCGTTGGCCGCCGCGTACGCCGACGGAAGGGACGCGCAGAACAGGCAGATCGCGATCTGCAACCCCCAGGTTTCGAAGAGCTGCTGGCCGCGCTTGATCTTGGCCGTGTCGGCCCAGGGCGGCAGCGCCGCCGTCTTGGCCAGGAACTCCCGTACGGCCGGGGGCAAACCTTCGGGGGTCGGCTGGTCGTTGCTCACCAGCGTCTGCATGATCGTGTTGACGGCTTGGACGTCGCCCTGCCCGAACACGGCCTCGATGGCCTCGTCGGCTGCCGGATCGCCCAGCTGTCGCATCTCATCGAGCCGCGCGTCGGTCCATCGGGAGCTTCGGTTGGCGCCCGCCATGTAGGCAGGATGACAGATCGCCGGCGGTTTTTGCTAGGGAATAACGCCAGTTACCGCACCGGCGGGGTCAGCCGCGCGTTCGGCGCGGCTGCCACACCACCACGGCGGTGCTCTTGGGCACCACCGCCAGGTCGCGGCGCTGCCCGGCGCGCGTGAAGGAGCTCACCGAGGAGCTCGCGCAGGTACG
>NZ_LZIZ01000219.1:0-21533 GCF_001666915.1 Mycobacterium sp. E3339
CCTGCGGGTCGGCGGGCGCGCAGGGGCACAGGTTGGCGGCCATCACCAGCTGGAACCGGGCCGGATAACACGCCACCCCGTCGCGCCGGGCGAGGCGAATCTCCCCGTCCTCCAACGGCGTTCGCAACGCTTCCAGCACGTGGACGCTGATCTCGGCGCACTCGTCGAGGAAGAGCACCCCGCGGTGCGCTCGGCTGACCGCGCCCGGGCGCGCCATGCCCGAACCGCCGCCGACGAGCGCGGCCACGCTGGAGGTGTGATGCGGCGCCACGAAAGGCGGCGTGGTGATCAACGGCGTGTCCCCCGACAGCAGCCCGGCCACCGAATGGATGGCGGTGACCTCCAGCGACTCGCTCTCCGACAGGGGCGGCAGCAGGCCCGGAAGCCGTTGCGCGAGCATGGTTTTGCCGATGCCCGGCGGCCCGGTGAGCATGAGGTGGTGCGACCCGGCCGCGGCCACTTCCACCGCGAACCGCGCCTGGGTCTGACCGACCACGTCGGCCAGATCCGCCGAGGGCTCCGGCTCCGTGGCCCTCGTGGTGATCCTGTCGTCCAAGGCGGCGGACCCGCCGAGCCACCGCTGCAGTTGCCGCAGCGTGCGCACCCCCCAGACGTCGATGCCGTCGACCAGGCTGGCCTCGGCCAGGTTCTCCGCGGGGACGACGACGGCCGGCCAGCCGTCGCGCTTGGCCGCCAGCACCGCGGGCAGCACGCCGCGCACCGGGCGCACCCGACCGTCCAGCGACAGCTCGCCCAGCAGCACCGTCTTCTCCAGGCGGTCCCACGGGGTTTTCCGTTGCGCCGACAGGACGGCGGCGGCCAGGGCGATGTCGTAGACCGACCCCATCTTGGGCAGCGTCGCCGGGGACAGCGCGAGCGTGAGCCGCGACATGGGCCAGTCGTTGCCGCAGTTGCTCACCGCCGCCCGCACCCGGTCGCGGGACTCCTGCAGCGCCGCGTCGGGCAGACCCACCAGGTGCACGCCCGGCAGCCCGTTGCTGATGTCGGCTTCGATCTCCACGATCTGTCCGTCCACCCCGCGCACGGCGACCGAGAACGCCCGACCCAGCGCCATCAGCCGATCCCCTGCAGATGCGTGATCTCGGGGGTGCGCCGCCGCCCGACCCGCACCCGGATCACGTCGATGCGCAGCGCCGCCCAGCGCGTGTCCTGGCCGGCCAGCCACAGCGCGGCCAAGCGGCGCAGCCGGCGAACCTTGCGCTCGGTGACCGCGCACGCCAGCCCGCCATAGCCGTCACCGGTGCGGGTCTTCACCTCGACGAACACCGCCGTGCGGGCGGTCTCGTCACACGCGATGATGTCGAGTTCGCCGTAGCGGCAGCGCCAATTGCGGTGCAGGATGCGCAGTCCCATCCGGGTCAGGTGGTCGACGGCGAGCGCCTCGCCCATCGCCCCCAGCTGCGCCCGGGTCATGGGTGTTTCGGTGGTCATGCGGCCACGGTGCGCGATTGGTCCGACAAGGCGGGCCTTGGCGACTCGCGCCACGACCGGTCATCCCCAGTGCCGCGTCCATGCACAACGCGGCCGAAGGCGATCAGCCGATGCGATCCGCCCTGGTGTAGACGTTCATCGAGTCCTCCCGCAGGAACGCCACCAGCGTGATCCCCGACTCCTCGGCCAGCGAGACCGCCAGGGACGACGGCGCGGACACGGCGGCCAGCACCGGAATCCCGGCCAGCACCGCCTTCTGCGTCAACTCGAAGGAGGCCCGCCCACTGACCAGCAACACCGAACCCGCCAGCGGCACCCGCCGATGTTCCAGCGCCCAGCCGATGACCTTGTCGACCGCGTTGTGCCTGCCGACGTCCTCGCGGACCGCCCACATCGTGCCGTCGACGCCGAACAGCGCGGCGGCGTGCAGCCCGCCGGTGCTGTCGAAAACCTTTTGGGCCGAACGCAATTGGGCGGGCATCGCCTCCAGCGTGCTCGCCGCGACGGTCGCGGCGTCGGCCCCCGGCGCGAAGCGGCCGATCAGCCGGACCGCGTCGAGTGACGCCTTGCCGCAGACCCCGCAGGACGAGGTGGTGTAGAAGTTGCGCGTCACGTCGAGCGCCGGCGGCGCCACCCCGTCGGCCAGCGTCACGTCGAGCACGTTATAGGTGTTCGTGCCGTCGACGGCACCTCCGCAATAACGGATGGTCTGCACGTCGTCGCGGCCCCCGATAACCCCCTCGGTGAGCAGAAAGCCTTGCGCCAGTTCGAAATCCGCACCCGGGGTGCGCATGGTGACGGTGACCGCCGCGCCGTTGACCCGAATCTCCAGCGGCTCCTCGACGACGAGGGTCTCCGGCCGGGTGGTCGCCTTCCCGGCGGTGAGATGCTTCACCCGCCGGCGCGCAGTTACGTGCCGCACTAGCCGATTTCACCGTCGCCCGGCAGCCGGAGCCTCACGCAGCCAACGTACCGCGGTTGTCGGGCCGTCACACCGCCGACGCCAGCGCGGTCAGGGTCTCGGCCGAGGAGTGCACCGGCCGCCAGCCGAGCTGGGTGCGCGCTTTGGTGGTGTCCATGACCATCGACGTGCGCGCTGTGTGCAGCCACTCCAGCATGGACGGGACGAGCGGCACCCGGGACAGCGCGGCGGAAGCGGCCGCGGCCGCAACCGCCGGGACCCGCACCGGGCGGCCCCCCAAAGCGCGCACCACGTCGGCCACCGTCACGACGCCGTCCCCGGCGATGTTGTAGGCCCCGGGCGGCGCCGGCGCGGTGGCCGCCAGCGCGATCGCGCTCGCGACGTCGTCGTGGTGCACCAGCTGCAACGGGAAACCCGGATCCGGGACGACCGGCTTGAGAATGGGCAGCGCCTTGACCAGGGCGCGCACCGGGCCGGGCAGCTGGTTCCACGGCATCGCGTCGGCCAGCACGGTGGCGTTGGGCCCGGCCACGATGCAGGGCCGCAACACGAACACCTCGAGCGGCGAGTCCTTGGTGATCTCACCGAGCGCCGCCTCACAGGCCGCCTTCTGCGCCGAGTAGTAGTGCTCCGCGGACCCTCGCGCCGGGACGTCCTCGGTCAGGGGGCTGGGGTTGTCGCCGTGGTAGCCGTACGCGGCCACCGACGACGTGTACACCAGGCGCCGCGTCCGCTCACTGGCGACCGTCGCCTCGAACACGTTGCGGGTGCCCTCGAGGTTGATGCGGGCGCTCTCCTCCCGCGATCCCATGATGATGAAGGCCAGATGGATCACCACGTCGGCCTGTGCCACCAGGGCGTCGACGGCCTCACGGTCCAGGATGTCGCCCTGCTGGTAGGTGGTTTTCAGCCAGCCCCGCGACGCCGGGTCGAACGGACGGCGCGCCATCCCGATGATGGCGTCGACGGACGGCTCTCGCTCCAGCGCCGTCACCGCTGAGATGCCGATCTCTCCGGTGGGCCCGGTCACCGCGACGGTAATTCCCATCCCAAGGCTTTTTCCCGCCCGGGTCCCGACGAAACCACGGGTGGGCAACGTCACCGGGCTGCGGGCACGAACTGGTGACGTTTCCCGCGCCCGCGAGCGGATAGCCAAGACGCGTGGAATTCGTCGCAATCGCGCCGAACAGCGTGTGAGGCCCGGGTCGAAAGCCGATAATCTACGGCGATCGAACGAGGGGTCGGCTGGTCACGGCGCAGGAAAGAGGCACAGCATGGGGGATGAATCCACGGTCGCGGGCGGCCCGACGCCCGGCGGAGAGAAGGCCGACCCCGGCACGGTTTTCGCCGCCTTGGCCGAGATCATCTACCAGGGCTCGGACGCCGGTCAGATGTACGCGGCCATCTGCGTCGCGGCCACCCTGGTGGTCCGCGGGTGCGACCACGCCAGCCTGCTGGTGCGCGACGGCGACCGCTACATCACGGTCGGCGCGAGCGACCGACTGGCCCAGCAGATCGACGAGCTGGAGCGACGGTCCGGCGATGGCCCCTGCATCGACGCGATCGAGGAGGAAACCCCGCAGATCGACCCGGACCTGACCACGCCGTCGCTCTGGCCGGGACTGGCGAAGGTCCTGGTGGCGGAAACCCCGGTGCGCGGCGCGATGGGCTTTCGGCTGCTGGTCGACAAACGCAAGGGCGCCGCGCTCAACCTGTTCAGCGACACCCCCAACATGTTCGATGCCGAAGCGGCCGGGCGCGCGGCGGTGCTGGCGGCGTTCGCCAGCGTCGCCATCAACGCGGTCGCCAAGGGCGAGGACGCCACCAGCCTGCGCCGGGGGCTGCTCAGCAACCGCGAGATCGGCAAGGCGGTCGGCATGTTGATGCTGCTCCACGACATGACCGAGGAGCAGGCGTTCGACCTGCTGCGAAGGCATTCCCAAGCGCTCAACATCAAGCTGGCCGACGTCGCGCGGGAGGTCATCGAGAGGCGCGGCGAACTTCCGACGGCGGAAGACACGCAGCCGCCCGAGGGTGGCTAGCGCCGGCTATTCGGGCAGCCGCAGCTCGGGCTTTTCCACCTCTTCGATGTTGACGTCCTTGAACGTCACGACCCGCACCTGCTTGACGAAGCGCGCCGGCCGGTACATGTCCCACACCCAGGCGTCGGACAGGCGCAGCTCGAAGTACACCTCGCCGTCGGCGTTGCGCGGCACCATCTCCACGCTGTTGGCCAGGTAGAACCGCCGCTCGGTTTCCACGACGTAGCTGAACTGACCGACGATGTCCTTGTATTCGCGGTACAGCGAGAGCTCCATCTCGGTTTCGTACTTTTCGAGATCCTCGGCACTCATCTGTTCAGACGTCCTTCTCGGAGAAACACTTCCGGGCGTTCCGCCCAGGGAATCCTGGTCCCATCTTTCCTCACCGACATCCGCCACGCGCGGGCGGAGGGTCCCCTTTGCATTCCGCCACCACGCGGCTGCCCGATCCCCCTGACCCTATGGCCACACGCCGGACGTTGATGAACGAATGGCGGTGTTCGGGGCAGGGGCCGAGCTGCGTCAGCGCCGTGCTGTGCGCCGGTGTGCTGTAGCCCTTGTGTTCGGCAAACCCGTATCCCGGGTGGTCGGCGTCCATGGCGACCATCAGCCGGTCGCGGCTGACCTTCGCCAGCACGCTCGCCGCGGCGATGCAGGCCGCCACCGCGTCGCCGCCGATGACCGGCAGCGACGGCACCGCCAGCCCGGGCACCCGGAACCCGTCGCTGAGCACGTAACCGGGCCGCAGCGGCAGGCCCGCGACGGCGCGGCGCATGCCCTCGATGTTGGCGACGTGCACGCCGCGGCGGTCCACCTCGGCCGGCGGTATGAACACCACGTGGTAGGCCAGCGCGTAACGACGGATCAGCGGGAACAGTCTCTCCCGAGCGCTCTCCGTGAGCTTCTTCGAATCATCCAGGGCGGCAAGGCTTTCCAGCCGCCCCGGCCCGAGCACGCAGGCGGCCACCACCAGCGGGCCCGCGCACGCGCCGCGGCCCACTTCGTCCACGCCGGCCACCGGTCCCAGCCCGCTGCGGTACAGCGCCGACTCCAGCGTGCGCAGTCCCGACGACTTGCGGATCACCGTCCGCGGCGGCCACGTCGTGGCCATGGCTACTGATGCTGTTGCGGGTTCACCGACGACACGCCACCCCATCGCCCGGGCGGCCACACGATGAACCTCGCCTTGCCGATCACGTTCGACACCGGCACGGTGCCCGATGTGGGGTCGCCCGTGCACAACACGCCCTTGAGCGCCTCGGCCGGGACGCTGGTGCAGTGGGCACGCGAGTCCGCCGAGTGAGTGCGGTTGTCGCCCATCACCCACAACCGGCCCTGCGGCACGGTGACCGGGCCGAACTCGCTGCCCAGGCAGGGGTACACCGACGGGTCGGCCATCATCGTGGCCGGATCCAGGTAGGGCTCCTTGAGCGGCTTTCCGTTGACCGTCAGCCCGGTGTCGGCCCGGCACTGCACCGTCTGTCCGCCCACCGCGATGACCCGCTTGACCAAGTCGTTCTCGTCGGGCGGCACGAAGCCGATGAACGACAGGGCGTCCTGCGCCCAGCGCAGCGCGGTGTTGTTGGACCGGATCGACTTGTAGCCGAGGTTCCACGACGGCGGCCCCTTGAAGACGATGACGTCGCCGGGGCCGGGCGCGTGGAAGCGATAGGTGATCTTGTCGACCATGATCCGGTCGCCGACGCAGCCGGAGCACCCGTGCAGCGTGGGCTCCATCGACTCCGACGGGATCAGGTAGGGCCGCGCCACGAACGTCAGCATGACGTAGTAGAGCGCCACGGCGATCACGGCCAGCAGCGCGATTTCGCGCAGTGAAGACCGCTTGGCGCGCTCCGGCGCGTCCGGCCGTCCCGGCTCGGGAACCGTCGCCGACCCGCCCTCGGGCGGGTCCGGGATGCGGGTGGAGACCGTCGGCTCTGACTGGGCGGACGGGGGCTCAGGCGAGTCCGTGGGATCGGTCACGAGATCAGAGTAGCCAGCGCAGATTGTGGCGCGGTAAACCGACCGGGACTGCCGCCCGGCCGTGCCAGCTCAGCGCTTTTCCTTGATCTTGGCCTTCTTGCCGCGCAGCTCTCGGAGGTAGTACAGCTTCGCGCGGCGGACGTCGCCACGGGTCACCACCTCGATGTGATCGATGTTCGGCGAGTGCACCGGGAAGGTGCGCTCGACGCCGACGCCATAGCTCTCCTTGCGCACGGTGAAGGTCTCGCGGACCCCGCCGCCCTGCCGGCGGATCACCACGCCCTTGAACACCTGGATGCGCTCCTTGGCGCCCTCGATGACCTTGACGTGCACGTTGATGGTGTCGCCCGGGCCAAAAACCGGGATGTCGTCGCGCAGCGACGCTTGGTCGACGAAGTCCAGGCGGTTCATCGTAGAAGACACTTCCTTGCGGTCGCGGCCTGCGGCAACAGCCCCTCGGGGCGGTCGCCAAGCCGATGGTTTGGGGCAACTTGGGCGTATCTCGCAGCAGGGGAAGAAGCGGCCCGGCCGGCCGGCAACCGCTGGAGACAACTGGTCAATTGTGCCAGATAGGGCGGTTGCCATGAAAATCACAGCTTCCGAGGCGGTTCGCAGCGAGCCGAAATCGCTGGTGAATGGTACATATGACTGGGGTCAGAACGCCCTACCGGGCCCTGCGTGACGGCCGGGCAGGTGGCGCGACGAGCCCAGCGCCTGTGCACTCGGGCGCCCCGGAGCCACGTCGGAGGAGAGGAATGCGCGTTCGGCCGCTGATGCTGTTCACCGCCACTGCGGCGGTGGCGTTGGTGGTGGCCGCCGGGTGCGAGGCAAAGGTGCAGGCCAAGGCCTACAACTTCCCGGTGTACGTCACCGGAGACCGCGGTCTGCGCCAACCCACCCCGCAGGCGGCCCAGCTGATGCTCGAAGCGGTCAAGCCGCCGCAGCCGGAACCGCAACTGGCGATCCCGGGCCCCGTCGGCCTGCAGGCGCGGGTGCAGCAGGCGACCGACGAGGCCGCCGCCGCCGGGGCCGCCCTGTCGGTCGCGATCCTCGACCGCAAAACCCACCAGCTGGTCTCCACCGGCAACGGCCAGGTCATCGGCACCGCGTCGGTGGCCAAGCTGTTCATCGCCGACGACCTGCTGCTGCACGAATCCCAGGGCAAGGCCGCGCTGAGCGCGGACGACCGGCAGGCGTTGGACGTCATGCTTCAGTCATCCGACGACGGTGCGGCCGAACGGTTCTGGGGCCAGGGTGGCGAGAACGCCATCATCACGGCGGTCGCGGCGCGCTACGGGCTCGGATCGACCACCCCGCCCAGCGACGGGCGCTGGTGGAACACCATGAGCTCGATGACCGACCTGATCCGCTACTACGACATGCTGCTCGACGGATCGGGCGGGTTGCCCGCCGACAAGGCGAAGGTCATCGTCGACGACCTGGCCCGGTCGACCCCGAACGGGCTCGACGGCTACCCGCAGCGCTTCGGCATCCCGGACGGTCTGTACGCCGAACCGGTGGCGGTCAAGCAGGGCTGGATGTGCTGCATCGGCAGCGACTGGATGCACCTGTCGACGGGCGTGATCGGCGCCGACCGCCGCTACATCATGGTGGTGCAGTCCCTGCAGCCCTCGGACGACGCCACCGCCCGCGACACCATCACCCGGGCGGTGAAGACGATATTCCCCGAAGGCCGGACCGACCCGCTGCGCCGCGGGCTCTAGTCGCGGGCTTTAGTCCCGCGGGTCCAGCAGCTCCGGGCGCCGTTCGCGGGTGCGCCGCAGCGAAACCTCCCGCCGCCACGCGGCGACGCGCGCGTGGTCACCGGACAGCAGCACCTCGGGCACGTCGAGCCCGCGCCAGCTCGGCGGCCGGGTATAGCTGGGACCCTCGAGCAGCCGGTCCAGAGCCGGCGAGTGCGAATCCTGTTGATGCGACGCCGGATTGCCGAGCACACCCTCGAGCAGGCGCACCACGGCTTCGATCATCACCACCGCCGCCGACTCCCCACCGGGCAGGACGTAGTCACCGATCGAAACCTCTTCGACCCGCATCCGCCGGGCGGCGTCCTCGATGACCCGCTGGTCGATCCCCTCGTAGCGACCGCAGGCGAACACCAGGTGGGCTTCGGCGCTCCACCGCTGGGCGTCGGCCTGCGTGAACAATCGGCCCGCGGGCGTCGGGACCACCAAAACCGTTGCATCCGAACAGATCTCGTCCAGCGCCTCGCCCCATACCGGCGCCTTCATCACCATCCCGGGACCACCGCCGTAGGGGGCGTCGTCGACCGAGCGGTGCACGTCGTGCGTCCAGCCGCGCAGGTCGTGCACCCGCAGGTCGACCAGGCCCGAACCAATCGCCTTGCCGGGCAACGATTGCCGCAGCGGATCCAGGAAGGCCGGGAAGATGGTGACGACGTCGATCCTCATGCGAGATCCAGCAGGCCCTCGGGCGGATCGATCTCCACGACCCGGTCGTCGAGCGACACCGACGTGACGATCGCGCCGACGAACGGCACCAACACCTCCCCGCCGTCGGCCCGGCGCACCGCCAGCAGCTCACCGCCGGCGGTGTGCAGCACCTCGGCGACCACCCCGACGTCCCGGCCCGCCACGGTCCGCACGTGCAGCCCTTCGAGCTGGTGGTCGTAGTAGGTGTCCGGCTCGTCGATCGCGGGCAGGTCTGCGGAATCAACGACGAACACCGTGCCGCGCAGCGCGTCGGCGGAGTCGCGATCGCTCACCCCGGCCAGCCGCACCAGCAGCCGCCCGCCGTGTTCGCGCGCGCTCTCGACCACGAAGTCGCGTTCCCCACCGCCGCGAGATGGCTTGCCGCGCAAGGTGTTACCCGGCGCGAAGCGGGCGGCGGGGTCGTCGGTGCGAACCTCGACGACGACCTCGCCGCCGATCCCGTGCGCCTTCGCGACGCGCCCGACGGTCAACTCCAACGGAGTTCCATCAGCGCTACTGGTCGGTGTCCACCACGTCGACGCGGATGCCGCGGCCACCGATGCCGGCGACCAGCGTGCGCAGGGCGGTCGCGGTGCGTCCGCCACGGCCGATCACCTTGCCCAGGTCGTCGGGATGGACGTGGACCTCGACAGTGCGGCCTCGGCGGCTGGTCACCATGTCCACCCGGACGTCGTCGGGGTTGTCGACGATCCCCCGGACCAGGTGCTCCACCGCGTCAACGACGACCGTGCTCACGTCCGTCAGCTTTCGGTGCTCGGCGCGGCCTGCTCGCCGCCATCGGCGGCGGGCTCGGCTGCCGCCTCGGCGGGGGTCTCGGCGGGCTCAGCGGGGGTCTCGGCGGCAGCCTCAGGCTCGGCGGCCTTCGCGGCCTTCTTGGCCGGCGCCTTCTTCTTCGGCTTCGCGGCCTCGGTGGTGGGACCACCGTCGGCCTCGGCCAGCGCGGCGTTGAACAGGTCGAGCTTGCTGGGCTTGGGCGGGGCGACCTTCAACCGGCCCTCGGCGCCGGGCAGGCCCTTGAACTTCTGCCAGTCGCCGGTGATCTTCAGCAGCTTGAGCACGGGCTCGGTGGGCTGAGCGCCCACGGACAGCCAGTACTGGGCGCGCTCGGAGTTGATCTCGATGAGGCTCGGGTCTTCCTTCGGGTGGTAGCGGCCGATGACCTCGATGGAGCGACCGTCGCGGCGCGTGCGCGCGTCGGCGACGGCGATGCGGTACTGGGGATTGCGGATCTTGCCAAGCCGGGTGAGCTTGATCTTCACAGCCATGGTTAAGCGAACTCTCCTGTGTGTGTCACGCTGCAATTCAGCGATCGGGGCGGGATGCCGCGATCCGGTTTTGCCTCGAGTGTGATGACCGGGACGCGATCGTGATCGCGCCGCGGACAGCCGCCCATTGTGCCAGACAGCCGTGCCCAAGCAGAAATTTGCGCTCAGCCGTCGATGTGCGTGGGTGGGTTGCTGAATTCGGAACCCCATGGATGCAGGTCAGGACCCATCAGGTCGCAGCGAGTGGCGCCGCGGGAACCCGACCCACCATAGGCGGAATAGAACACCACGCAGCGTTGCCAGGTGCCGTCCGGAGAAACCGGTCCGTCGCACCTACTGACGGACAACCCGCCGTACAGGCAGCCGGCGCCGGCGGGTGGCGCCATGGCGATCAAGCCACCGGCCGTCAAGGCGGCAGCCAGTCCCCCGACGATGCTGCGCCTCATGGTGCCTCCCCATAGCGAAATGGCTGAGCCGGCTTGATCTTGCCGTGTCACATGACCTTCTGGAAGACCTTGGCCTCCACCCGGCGCGTCATCCGCCAGCCCTCAGCCGTGCGCAGGAACTCGTCGTCGTACCAGAGCCCGCAGAACAGCACCTGCTCCTTGTCGCCGCCGAGCACCATCGGGTTGAAGCAGATCACCCGCGACGAGGCCGTGTCGCCGTCGATTCGCACCGAGAAGTTGCCCAGCATGTGCGCGTACACCGGGAAGTTCGGCAGCACCTCCGACAGCCACTTCTTGACCTCGGGATAGTGGCCCTCGATGCCCCCGAGCGCGGTGTAGTCGATGTACGCGTCCGGGGTGAACACCTTATCGAGGTCGTCGAATCGGCGCTGGTCAATGGCGGTCGAATAGTCCACCAGCAGCTGCTGGATCTCTAGGCGGTCGGAAATCTCGGCCAGGCTCAACATGGGAGGGACAGTACTGAAAATCCGCACCCGGGTGGCCCGGAAGTTAGACTTTCGGCCCATGCGCAAGCTCATGGCCGCCGCCGCGGCCCTGTTCACGGTCGGTGCGGGTGCCACCGCCCCCACGTCGTGGGCCGACGCCATGCAGCCCGTCGGCTCGGTGCCGATCCCGGACGGGCCGGCCCAGACCTGGATCGTGGCCGACCTGGACAGCGGTCAGGTGCTGGCCGGCCGCGACCAGAACGTGGCCCACCCGCCGGCGAGCACCATCAAGGTGCTGCTGGCGCTGGTGACGCTGGACCAGGTCAGCCTGGACTCCACCGTGGTCGCCGACACCGCCGACACCCAGGTGGAGTGCAACTGCGTCGGCGTCAAACCGGGCCACGTCTACACCGCGCGCCAACTGCTCGACGGCCTGCTGCTGGTCTCGGGCAACGACGCCGCCAACACGCTGGCGCACATGCTGGGCGGCCCGGAGGCGACGGTCGCCAAGATGAACGCCAAGGCAGCGTCGCTGGGCGCCACGAGCACCCACGCCTCGACGCCGTCCGGCCTGGACGGGCCCGGCGGGTCGGGCTCCTCGACGGCCCACGACCTGGCCGTCATCTTCCGCGCCGCGATGGCCAATCCGGTGTTCGCGCAGATCACCGCCGAGCCGTCGGCGATGTTCCCCGGCGACCACGGCGATGCACCGATCACCAATCAGGACGAGCTGTTGCAGCGCTACCCCGGCGCGATCGGCGGCAAGACCGGCTTCACCGACGCCGCCCGCAAGACCTTCGTGGGGGCGGCCGCCCCCGGCGGCCGGCGGCTGGTCATCGCCATGATGTACGGCCTGGTGAAGACCGGTGGCCCGAGCTACTGGGACCAGGCGGCGACGCTGTTCGACTGGGGCTTCGCGCTCAACCCGCAGTCCAGCATCGGCTCGCTATAGGCCCGCGCCCGGGGCGGCCGCGGACAGCAGCGTCATCAGCATCGGAATCCGTTGCTCGGCGATCTGCGGCTGCGGCAGCACCCCCTCCACCACCGCGGCGCCGTCGAACACGTTGGTCAGCACCGCCACGAGCACCGGGAAGGTGTCCTGGGGGAAATTCTCGGCGCCCGGCAGCGCGCGCGCGGCCTCGTGGATTTTCGTGGAGTACTGGCGCAGCTCGTGCTGCAAGGTGTCCCTGAGCTTTTCGTCGGTGCGCGCCGCGACCAGCAGTTCGTAGAGTACGGCGTTGGTGGGAGCGGCGGTGACGTCGCGCAGGATCGCCAGGGCGGCTTCGAGCGCCGGGCGGTCCGGCGGTATTTCGGCGACCCGCTTGGTGAACGTCTCGAGCTGGCGGCGCAACACCTCGGACGCCGTGGCCGCCATGAAGTCGCCCATGGTCTCGAAGTGCCGGAACAGGGCGCCCACCGACACCCCCGCGCGTTTGGTGATCACGGCCGCCGACGCCCGCGCGTATCCGACCTCGATGATGGTCTCGATGCACGCGTCGAGGAGCCGGCCGACGGTCTCCTCCCGACGCTGCTGCTGGGTTCTGGCCATGTCACACCCCGATTTTCAGGGCGCCCTGGCCCCGGTGCCGCTGGCCCGCGCGCAGGTAGCGGCCCGATTTCACGGTTTGGCCGTAGCCGTCGCGGAATTGGCCCGCCCGGAAGACGACCGCGCCGCCGACACCGGTCGCGACGACGGCGTCGTCGTTGCGGTTGACCATGCGCCGCAGGCCCCCGTAGAAGGGCACCTCTTCCTCGTAGTAGCCCTCGACCGCCTCGTTGAGCCCGCTCGGGTCGATCACCACGAAGTCCGCGCGGTCGCCCTGGCGCAGCGTGCCGGCGTCGACCCCGAACCACTCCCCGAGCTCACCGGTCAGGCGGTGCACCGCCTGCTCGATGGGCATGAACGGCGCGCCGGCCCGGTGGGCGTCGCGGACCCGCTTGAGCAGCTTCACGGGGAAGTTGTAGAAGGCCATGTTGCGCAGGTGCGCGCCGGCGTCCGAGAAGCCCATGTGCACGCTGCCTTCCTTGGCGAGCGCGTCCAGCAATTTGGGCCGATGGTTGGCGACGGTGGTCGTCCACCGGACGTTGCGCTCGCCGTTCTCGACGAGCACGTCGAGGAAGGCGTCGAGCGGGTGCAGCTTGCGCTCGTCGGCGATGGCGCCAAAGCTCTTGCCGATCAACGATTTATCGGGGCATTCGACGATCACCGCGTCATGGAAGTCGCGGTGCCACAACGACGGGCCGAGCTTGACGCGGTCGAACTCGCGCCGGAACTGGCGGCGGTATTCCTCGTCGGCCAGTAACTCGTTGCGCTCCAACTGATCCCGCAGGTGCAGGGCCGCCGTCCCGGCGCCGAACTCCTCGAAGACCGGCAGGTCGATTCCGTCGGAGTACAGCTCGAACGGCACCGGCAGATGCTGGAACCGCACGCTCGAGCCCAGCAGTTTGTTCAGCAGCCGGGTCCCCGGGCCGAAGACGTACACCGACAGCGGCATCGACTTGGCGTCGGCCGAAACCAGCATGCTCATGCGAACACCTTTGCCCCGGTTGAGGATTCGGCTGCTCGCCAGAAAGAACAGGATCCCGGTCGACGGCTTGGCCACGTTGGGCGCGCTCTGCAGAATGCGGCCGCGCTTGCGCAGCACCTTGATCAGCCTGCGCCGCTCGCGCCAGGTCGCGAAGGTGGACGGCAGCGCCCGCGACCGAAAGCGCTCGCCGTCGAGCTTGTCGATGGGCGCGTCCATTCCCGACATGCCGAGCACGCCGGCGTCGAGCGCCTCCTCGAGCAGCGCCGCCATCTTCTCCACCTCGGCGTCGGTGGGCTTGACGGCGGCGTCGGTGGCCCGATCGAGCCCCAGCACCGCGGTCCGCAGGTCCGAATGGCCCAGCAGCGAGCCGATGTTCGGCCCGAGCGGCAGGGCGTCGATCGCCTTGATGTAGTCCGCCGCGGTGGACCACGTCTTGTTTTGCAGTGCGCCGTAGACGAATTCGCGCGGCACGGCTTCGACCCGGCTGAACAGGTCGGCGGCGTCCTCGGAACTGGCGTAGACGGTCGACAGCGAGCAGTTCCCCAGCAACACGGTGGTGACCCCGTGGCGCACGGACTCCCGCAGGCCCGGGTCCAGCAACACCTCGGCGTCGTAGTGCGTGTGCACGTCGATGAAGCCGGGAACCACCCACTTGCCGGCCGCGTCGATCACCTCGGGGCAACCCGCCTCGTCCAGCGGCGCGTCCGACACCGTGGCCACGACGCCGTCGCGGATACCCAGCGTGCGGGTGCGCGGCGCGGCGCCGGTCCCGTCGAACCACAGCCCGTCACGAATGATCACGTCGTAAGCCACTTTTTCCTCCAGGTCGTCGTGGTGGAACCGACCGTAACATAGATAGCAAGCACTCGCAATCTTTTTGGCCAGGGGCGTGTCGCCCTCGCCCGTCTACGCCTGCGGGCGGAACACCCGGCCGCGCAATATCACCAGGTCGGGGCGGCGCAGCACGGCCGGGCCGGACCGCGGGTCGTCGGCGAAGCACAGCAGGTCGGCCGACGCGCCATGGTCCAACACCGGCCGCCCCAGCCAGCGGCGGGCGTCCCAGCACGCCGCGCCCAGCGCCTCGGTCGGGCCCATCCCGATGCGCTTGAGCGCCTCGACCTCGTCGGCGATGCGTCCGGGCGCGACCATGGTGCCGGCGTCGCTGCCGGCGTAGATCGGCACGCCCGCCTCGCGGGCCGCGGCGATCCGGTCCAGGCCGCGGGCGTGCAGGTCGCGCATGTGGGCGGCGTAGACCGGGTACTTCGCGGCGGCCGCTTCGGCGATGCCGGGGAAGTTCTCCACGATGTTGACGAGCGTGGGGACCAGGACGGTGCCGTGCTCGAGCATCAGCGCGATGGCCTCGTCGGTGAGGCCGGTGCCGTGCTCGATGCAGTCGATGCCGGCCTTGATCAGGCCGGGCAGCGCGTCCTCGCTGAAAACGTGCGCGGTCACCCGGGCGCCATGGGCATGCGCGGTCTCGATCGCGGCCTTGAGCACGTCGTCGGACCACAGCGGGGCGAGATCGCCGACGCTGCGGTCGATCCAGTCCCCGACCAGCTTGATCCAGCCGTCCCCGCGCTTGGCCTCCTCGGCGACCGCCTGCGGCAGCTGCCATTCGTCTTCCAATTCGCGCGAGAAGCCCGCCGCATAGCGCTTGGGCCGGGCCAGGTGCTTGCCGGCGCGGATGATGCGCGGCAGATCGTCGTGCTCGTCGAGGCTGCGAGTGTCGGTGGGTGAGCCGCAGTCCCGCAACAGCAGCGCACCGACGTCGCGTTCGATTTCGGCCTGGGCGATCGCGTCGTCGATCGGGATCTCGCCGTGCTCGCCGAGGCCGACGTGGCAGTGGGCGTCGACGAGGCCGGGCACGATCCAGCCTTGAAACCCAGACGAGCCAAAGACGGTGTCGGCCCCCGCGACGGGCTCGGTGCTGATGCGGCCGTCGACGATCCACAGCTCGGTTGGGGTCTCGTCGGGCAGCCCGACACCTCGCACGTGCATACGCACGGCGGGTTAGTTTCGTCCCGGATTGCCTGGAAACTTGAGCTTGGACAAATCGAAATCCGCCAGGCCGGGCGGCAGCTCGTCGAGGCCCTTGGGCATCTGCGACAGGTCGGGGAAGCCGGCCGGCATGTTCGGCATCCCAGCGCCGAGCGGGTTGCGGTTCTTGGGCGGCGTCGGACCGCGCCCGCCCTTCTTGCCCTTCTTGCCCTTGCCGCCCTTGGCCTTTCGGGTCGCCGACTTGCGGCCCATGCCGGGAATGCCCATGCCGCCGAGCATCGACGACATCATCTTGCGGGCCTCGAAGAAGCGGTCGACCAGCTGGTTGACGTCGGACACCGAGACGCCCGACCCGTTGGCGATGCGCAGCCGCCGCGAGGCGTTGATGATCTTCGGGTCGGCCCGCTCCTGCGGCGTCATGCCGCGGATGATGGCCTGCAGGCGGTCGAGTTGCTTGTCGTCGACCTGGGCCAGCGCGTCTTTCATCTGGCCGGCGCCGGGCAGCATGCCCAGCAGGTTGCCGATCGGGCCCATCTTGCGGATGGCCAGCATCTGCTCCAGGAAGTCCTCCAGCGTCAGCTCGCCGGTGCCGATCTTGGCGGCGGCGGCCTCGGCCTGCTCGGCGTCGAAGACCTGCTCGGCCTGCTCGATCAGGCTGAGCACGTCGCCCATGCCCAGGATGCGGCTGGCCATCCGGTCGGGGTGGAAGACGTCGAAGTCCTCCAGCTTCTCGCCGGTGGAGGCGAAAAGGATTGGCACGCCGGTCACCTCGCGAACCGACAACGCGGCGCCACCGCGGGCGTCACCGTCGAGCTTGGTCAGCACGACGCCGGTGAAGCCGACGCCCTCGCGGAAGGCCTCGGCGGTGGTCACGGCGTCCTGACCGATCATCGCGTCGAGGACGAAGATCACTTCGTCGGGGTTGACGGCGTCGCGGATGGCGGCGGCCTGGCTCATCAGCTCCTCGTCGATGCCCAGCCGGCCGGCGGTGTCGACGATGACGACGTCGTGGTGCTTGGCGCGCGCCTCGGCCAGGCCCGCCGCCGCCACGGCGACCGGGTCGCCGGGACCGGATTCGGGGGACTCACCGGGATGCGGCGCGAACACCGGGACGCCGGCGCGCTCGCCGACGACCTGCAGCTGGTTCACCGCGGCGGGCCGCTGCAGGTCGCACGCGACCAGCAGGGGGGTGTGGCCCTGCCCCCGCAGCCAGGCGGCCAGCTTGCCGGCCAGCGAGGTCTTGCCGGAACCCTGCAGGCCGGCGAGCATCACGACCGTCGGCGGTGTCTTGGCGAAGGCCAGCTGGCGGGTCTCGCCGCCCAGGATGCCGATCAGCTCTTCGTTGACGATCTTGACGACCTGTTGCGCCGGGTTGAGGGCCCCGGAGACCTCCGCGCCCCTGGCGCGGTCCTTGATCCGGGTGACGAACGCGCGCACCACGGGCAGCGACACGTCGGCTTCCAGCAGCGCCAGCCGGATCTCGCGAGTGGTGGCCTCGATGTCGGCGTCGGTCAGTCGACCCTTGCCACGTAGTCCCTGAAGGGCACCGGTCAACCGGTCGGACAGCGATTCAAACACCCCGCCAGCCTAGTGGTACTGCAAGCGCGGCGAAGCCGGGCGCAGCAGGTGCCACTAAATCGGACCTAGTGGTACTGCAAGCGCGGCGGCCCGTCGACCGCGACACTGAAACCACGCACACGACACGCCGCAGAACGTGTGCGTGGTTTCAGTCTCGAGGAAGCGGCGCGCGGGCTTGAATGGCCTCATGCTCGAGGTGATCGACAAGGGAGCCTGCAGTCCGGACCATCCGGTGCCGCTGCTGTTCGTGCACGGCGGGTGGCACGCCGCGTGGTGCTGGGACGACGGTTTCCTGGACTACTTCGCCGACGCCGGGTACCGCGCGGTCGCGATGAGCCTGCGCGGGCACGGCGCCAGCCCGACGGACAAGCCGCTGCACAAGGTTTCGATCGAGGACTACCTCGACGACGTCCGCACGGTCGCCGACGACCTGGGCGGCTCCCCGGTGCTCATCGGCCATTCCCTCGGCGGCTACACGATCCAGCGCTACCTCGAGGACCGCACCGCCCCGGCCGCCGTGCTGGTGGGCTCGCTGCCGCCGTCGGGTGTGCTCGGGGCCTCGCTGCGCGTCTGGCGGCGCCGTCCGTGGATGACCGTGCACTCGTTCAACGACCCCACCTTGGTCAGATTCCTGCGCACGCAGAAGCTGGCGCGCGGGTATTTGTTCTGCGCGGACACGCCCGAGCACATCGTCGAATCCTGTTGGCACCGCGCCGGCCCGGAGAGCATCCGCGCGGCGATGACCGACCCGATGTTCCGCCGGGTCAAGACGCAGCGGGTGACGACGCCGATGCTGGTGCTCGGCGCCACCCACGACGGCTTCGTCAGCGTCGGCGCGGTGCGCGCCACGGCGCGCGCGTACGCGACCGAGGCGGAATTCTTCGACATGGGTCACAACATGATGCTCGAGCCGGGCTGGGCCGACGTCGCCCGACGCATCGACGCGTGGCTGGTGGCGCGCGACCTGGCGAGCCGGGTGGGATAACCCGCTCGAGTCGTTGCTGCGCCGAAAAGCGTTGGCGTGCTAGATTTCACAGCCACCGCTCAATCACGCCGGCCTCGTCGAAAACTGCACCATGGGGGGAAATGTCCGTGCAACCGGTCGCTCGCACGGATGCCGGCGTCGACGACAGCGGCCGGGCGCTGCGCGGGTGGCAGCGCCGGGCGTTGGTGAAATACCTGGCCGCCCGGCCGCGCGATTTCCTGGCCGTCGCGACCCCGGGGTCCGGCAAGACGACGTTCGCGCTGCGGGTGGCCGCCGAGCTGCTGAGCCAGCGCGCCGTCGAGCAGATCACGGTCGTGGTGCCCACCGAGCACCTCAAGGTGCAGTGGGCGCAGGCCGCGGCGCGGCACGGCATCGCCCTGGACCCGAAGTTCTCCAACTCCAACGCCCACACGTCGGGCGAGTACCACGGCGTCATGGTCACCTACGCTCAGGTCGCCGCGCACCCGACGCTGCACCGGGTGCGCACCGAACAGCGCAGGACGCTGGTCGTCTTCGACGAGATCCATCACGGCGGGGACGCCAAGACCTGGGGTGACGCGATCCGCGAGGCCTTCGGCGACGCCACGCGCCGGCTCGCCCTGACGGGCACGCCGTTTCGCAGCGACGACAGCCCGATCCCGTTCGTCGCCTACGAATCGGGCGCCGACGGGGTCCGGCGGTCGCGGGCCGACCACACCTACGGCTACGCCGAGGCCCTCGCCGACGGGGTGGTCCGGCCGGTGGTGTTCCTGGCCTACTCCGGGGAGGCGCGCTGGCGCGACAGCGCAGGCGAGGAGCACGCCGCGCGGCTCGGCGAGCCGCTGACCGCCGAGCACACGGCGCGAGCCTGGCGGACGGCGCTCGACCCGGCCGGGGAATGGATGCCGGCGGTGATCGCGGCCGCCGACCAGCGGCTGCGCCAGAAGCGCGCGCACGTGCCCGACGCGGGCGGCATGATCATCGCCTCCGACCGCACCGCCGCCCGCGCCTACGCCGCCCTGCTGACCACGCTGACCTCGGAGGCGCCGACGGTGGTGCTGTCCGACGATCCCGGATCGTCGGCTCGCATCAGCGAATTCGCCGCCGGCAGCAGCCGCTGGCTGGTGGCCGTGCGGATGGTCTCCGAGGGCGTCGACGTGCCCCGGCTCTCGGTCGGCATCTACGCCACCAGCGCCTCGACTCCCCTGTTCTTCGCGCAGGCCATCGGCCGGTTCGTGCGCTCGCGCCGGCCCGGCGAGACCGCGAGCATCTTCCTGCCGTCGGTGCCCAACCTGCTGCAGCTGGCCAGCGAGCTGGAGGCGCAACGCAACCACGTGCTCGGGGAGCCGCACCGCCCGGACGAGGATCCCCTCGACGGCGATCCCGCCACCAGGACGCAGACGGAGAAAACCGAAGCCGACAACGGCTTCACCTCGTTGGGCGCCGACGCCGAGCTGGATCAGGTCATCTTCGACGGCTCGTCCTTCGGCACCGCGGCCCCGGCCGGCAGCGACGAGGAGGCCGACTACCTCGGCATCCCGGGCCTGCTGGACGCCGAGCAGATGCGGGCGCTGCTGCACCGCCGCCAGGACGAACAGCTCCAGCGACGGGCCGCGCAGGGGGTGCCGGCCGCGGTCTCCGCGCCGCCGTCGATGCACGGCCAGCTGCGGGAGCTGCGCCGCGAGCTCAACACGCTGGTGTCGGCCACGCACCACCGCATCGGCAAGCCGCACGGCTGGATCCACAGCGAGCTTCGCCGCCGTTGCGGGGGCCCGCCGATCGCCGCCGCGAGCCGCGAGCAGATTCAGGCCCGCATCGAGGCCCTGCGGCGGCTCAACGCCGAGCACTCCTGAACTAGTCGCCGACCGGCTCCTGCAGCACCTCGACCGCGGGGCCGCCCAGCACTCCCAGCAGGTTCTGTTCGATCGCCGCCCGCGCCTCCGGTTCGGCGTTGGCATCCACCGTCACGCAGAAGACGTCGGCCGCCGTCGACCCGAAGGTGTTCACCTTGGCCCAGGCGATGTCGGCGCCGGCGCGTTCCAGCGCGCTGGTCAGCAACGCGAGCAGCCCCATGCGGTCCATGGCGCGCACCTCGAAGAGCAACTGGCCGGCCGTCGCGGTGTCGAGCCAGAGGATGCGCGGCGGGGCGGTCGACCGGGTGACGGGGACACCGGCCTGAATCTCGCCGGCCCGCGCGGTGGCGGCGCTGACGGCGTCGCTGTCGCGCCTCTCCAGCGTGCCGAGGACATCGAGGTCGCCGGCCAGCGCGCCGTTGAATTGCTGGCGCAGCAAGCCCGATTCGGGCGGCGAGCCGAACACCGGCGACACGACGAACTCGACGATCGCCACGCCCTCGTGAATGTTGGCCAGCGCCGAGTGAATTCGCAACGAGTTCAGCGCCAGCACCGCGGCGGCCTTGGACACCAGCCCGCGCTGGTCCGGCGCGAGCATCACCGCGGTCAAGCGCTCGCGGTCACCGGGTGTGATCTCCACATGCACGCCGCGCCCGGCCGCCAGCGAAAGATAATGCGGCGCAACCGGTTCGGCTTCCGGCAGCGGCTCGCCCGCCATCACCAACCGGCAACGACGGACCAGATCCTCGATCAGCGACGCCTTCCAGTCGCTCCACACCCCGGGCCCGGTGGCCTTCGAATCCGCCTCGGCCAGCGCGTGCAGCAGCTCGAGCAGCTGCGGGTCCCCGTTCAGGGCAGCGGCCACCGACTCGATGGTCTTGGGGTCGTTGAGGTCGCTCCGGGTGGCGGTGATCGGCAGCAGTAGATGGTGGCGGACCATGCCGGCGAGCGTCTCGGTGTCCTGGGTCGACAAGCCGAGCCGCTCGCCGATCGGGATCGCCAGATCCGCGCCGAGCACGCAGTGATCGGTGCCGCGGCCCTTGCCGATGTCGTGCAGCAGGGCGCCCAGCGCAAGCAGGTCGGATCGCGCCACGCGGGTGGTGAGCGGGGCGGCGTTGACGGCGGTTTCGACGATGTGGCGGTCGACGGTCCACTTGTGCGAGACGTCACGCGGGGGCAGGTCGCGCACCGCGTCCCATTCGGGGAAGAGGCGGCCCCACAACCCGGTTCGGTCCAGCGACTCGATCGTGTTCACCGTCGTCGGTCCCGCCAGGAGCACGACCAGTAGGTCGTCCAGCGCCTCCCGCGGCCACGGCGACGGCAAGTCGCCGGCGCTGTCGGCCAGCCGTTTGAGCGTGCCGGCGCCGATGGGCAGGCCGGTGTCCGCCGACGCGGCCGCGACGCGCAGCACCAGCCCGGGGTCGGTCTGGGGGTGGGCGTCGCGGGCGAGCACCACCTCGCCGTCGTACTCGACCACGCCCTCGTCCAGCGGTCGCCGCCGCGGGCGCCGCACCAAAGCGGTGAAGCCGCGTCGCGGCAGCGCGTTCTGCGCGGTCCGCAGC
The DNA here is from genome assembly GCF_001666915.1 of Mycobacterium sp. E3339. Classification (NCBI taxonomy): domain Bacteria; kingdom Bacillati; phylum Actinomycetota; class Actinomycetes; order Mycobacteriales; family Mycobacteriaceae; genus Mycobacterium; species Mycobacterium sp. E3339. The sequence goes on from NZ_LZIZ01000219.1 coordinate 21,511, forward strand.
CCGGTCTCGGCGTGGTAGGCGAT
>NZ_LZIZ01000220.1:0-9972 GCF_001666915.1 Mycobacterium sp. E3339
CCCCACAGCTCGACCGCGTCCCCGGTCACAACGATGCGGGTGCGCGGCCAAAACACGCGGGCCAGCGGGGTGCGCGCCGCCAGTCGCTGCTGCAGCCCGTAGCGGTAGACGCCGAATTCGAAGGCGATCCACCCGAAGAGTTGGTCGGTTTCCAGCAGCAATATGTCGATGGCTTCGCCCAGCACGGGCCCCGGCCGCCCAGACCACCGTTGCCGCTGCACCACGCCGTCGCGGATGACGCGCAGTTCGTCGCTGTCCAGCTCGACCATCGCGCGCACGCCGCTGGCCAGCACCCATTGCCCGTTGCGCTCGTAGAGCAGGTACTCCTCGCCGACCCGGTCGGGCAGCAGCGCGGCCAGCTCTGCGGCCAGGTCGGCCGGGTGGATGTGTGCGGGAAGGGGGATGGGTGACGATGCGGAGCCGGCGGAACTCGTCTGAACGCTGACCTCGGTCACGGTTAGTAAATGTAGCCTAACCTATCTAAAAACGCGCAACCGATCTCCGGATCACGTGAAGCCAGGCCCCCGGCGGCCCTCGAGACGAGCACGGCCACCGGACTTCTCCTAAGATCATTGCCAGCCCGATCGCCCAACCCTGGAGAGTCACCGCCATGTTCGTCATCCGGCTTGCGAACGGTGAAGAGGTCCAGGGCGGTGAAAATGACGAGCTGGAAATAAATCAAGAAACGGGCGTGCTCACCGTTTCGCGTGTCGACGGTTTCGAGGAAATCACCACGCATTACTCGCCAATGGCATGGCTATCGGTTACGCACCGCAAGAAGGGCGTCGGGGTCAGGCCCTCGGTAATCACGTCGGCGCGTTGATTGCGGCGTTGACAGCAAACACACAGCACTTTCACACCAAATCCACGCCTGGCGTGAGGTAGGCGCGCGATCCTGCGGCGGCCAACCGCAGGCCGTTGACCAGTGATTTTGCCGCGCGCCGGCCGATTTCTGGCGCTACGACACACCTTTGCATTCGAGTGGCGGTTTGACCCCGCCGGGGATACGTTTTCCACGGTCGTCGGGATGTTCTGTGGTGGCTCCGCTTGCGGACGGTGCTTTTCCCTGATCACCGCACTCATCGAGGGAGGCATTGGATGCTGCAAGAGTTTTGGCACAACTTCACCCATAACCTGTTCAAGCCGCTGCTCCTGTTCTTCTACTTCGGATTCCTCATTCCGATCCTGAAGGTGCGCTTCGAATTTCCCTATGTCATTTATCAGGGCCTGACGATGTATCTGCTGCTGGCCATCGGCTGGCACGGCGGTGAGGAACTCGCCAAGATCAGCGCCGGCAGCATCGGGATGATCGTGGGCTTCATGGTGTTGGGCTTCGTGCTCAACTTCCTGATCGGCGGCCTCGCCTACCTGCTGCTGAGCTGGCTGACCTCCCTGCGAAGAGTCGACCGGGCGACGGTCGCCGGGTATTACGGGTCGGACTCGGCGGGAACGTTCGCGACATGCGTGGCCGTCCTGACCGCCGTCGGCATGGCGTTCAACGCCTACATGCCGGTGATGTTGGCCGTCATGGAGATCCCGGGGTGCCTGGTGGCGCTGTACCTGGTGGCGAGGCTTCGCCACCGCGGGATGGACGCGGCCGGAAACATGGTCGACGAGCCCGGTTACACGGCGCCGGTCAGGGTCGGCGTCGGGCCCGGCACCGCGGCGAAGCCCCCGCACGGCGGCAGCCTCGAGGCCGAGCACGAACGCGGAATCGAGCAGGAGCTCGAGTTCGCACTGGAAAAGTTGGACCACCCGGACTGGGAGCCGGACCAGAGCCCGCCCCGGCCGTCGGGCAAGAGGGCGCCGATCTTCTCCCGGGAGCTGTTCCAAGAGGTGTTCCTCAACCCCGGGCTCGTCCTCCTGATGGGCGGCATCATCATCGGCCTGGTCAGTGGGCTGCAGGGGCAGAAGGTGGTCGCCGACGACGACAAGTTCTTCGTGTTGGCGTTCCAGGGCGTGCTGTGTTTGTTCCTGCTCGAGATGGGCATGACGGCGTCCCGCAAATTGAAGGACCTGCGGACGGCCGGCCCCGGTTTCATCTTGTTCGGCCTGCTCGCGCCCAACATCTTTGCGCCCCTTGGCATCCTGGTCGCCCACACCTACGCCTCACTCACCCACGCCGATTTCAAGCCGGGAACCTACGTACTGTTCGCGGTGCTCTGCGGCGCGGCGTCCTACATCGCCGTCCCGGCGGTTCAACGGCTGGCGATTCCCGAGGCGAGCCCCACCCTGCCGTTGGCGGCGTCGCTCGGTTTGACCTTCTCCTACAACGTCACCATCGGGATCCCGCTCTACATCGAGGTCAATCGGCTGATCGCCCACTGGTTCTAGTTTCGCGGCACTCAACGATCGTCCGGCCGACGAATCACGATGGGCGACAGCCGCTTTGACTGGCCCTTCCCCGCGCTGACGCGACGGCCGACGCGGCGAGTTGTTAATTGTTCGTAAAGACGGGTTGAGTCGGCTCGCTCCAGCCCGCGAGGTTCACTAAGTTCGTGAACGCCGCGAGTCGCTTGCCGCTGCCCGCTGCGCCGGACTGCGTCGCCAGGAGGCGCCCATGCTGTACGAGTTGTGGCAAAACTTCATCCACAATCTCTTCAAGCCGCTGCTGCTGTTCTTCTATTTCGGCTTCCTCATCCCGATCCTGAAGGTGCGGTTCGAGTTCCCGTACGTGATCTATCAGGGCCTGACCATGTACCTGCTGGTGGCCATCGGCTGGCAGGGCGGGGAGGAGCTGGCCAAAGTCAAACCGGCCGACATCGACAACATCGCGGGATTCGTGGCGCTGGGCATCGCGCTGAACTTCCTGATCGGGGCGCTCACCTACGTCTTGCTGAGGTACCTGACCCGGCTCCGGCGGGTCGACCGGGCGGCCGTCGCCGGCTACTACGGGTCGGACTCGGCGGGCGCCTTCGCGACCTGCGTGGCCGTCCTGACCAGCGTCAAGATCGCCTTCGACGCCTACATGCCGGTCCTGTTGGCGTTCATGGAGATTCCCGGCTGCCTGGTGGCGCTGTATCTGGTGGCGCGGCTGCGGCACCGCGGCATGGACGAGGCCGGATTCATGCCGGACGAGGACGGCTACACGGCCCCGGCCAGGGTGGGGCCCGGCGCGGCCGCCCAGCGGGAACGCGCGGAGGGCGTCGACGACCGAGTGGAGCGTGCGGTCGCCGACGAGCTGGAGTTCTCGCTCGAGAAGCAGGAGCACCCCGAGTGGAATCCGGACGCGGCTGTGCGCACGAACGCGCCCCTGATGTCGCGCGAGATCTTGCGGGAGGTGTTCCTCAATCCCGGACTGATCCTCCTCGTCGGCGGCATCGCCATCGGCTTCATCAGCGCGCTGCAGGGCCAGAAGGTGGTGCACGACCAAAACGAGCTCTTCGTCGCGGCGTTCCAGGGTGTCCTGTGCCTGTTCCTGCTCGAGATGGGCATGACGGCGTCCCGCAAGTTGCGCGACCTCAGGTTGGCCGGCACGGGGTTCATCGTCTTCGCCCTGGTGGCGCCCAACTTCTTTGCGACGCTTGGGATCGTGGCCGCGTACGCGTACGCCTACCTCACCGACACCCACTTCCAGCCGGGCACCTATGTCATCTTCGCGGTGTTATGCGGAGCGGCGTCCTACATCACGCTCCCGGCGGTGCAACGGCTGGGCATCCCCGAGGCGAGCCCGACGCTGCCGCTGGCGGCGGCGCTTGGCCTGACGTTCTCCTACACCGTCACCATCGGGATTCCGCTCTACATCGAGATCAACCGCGCAGTGGCACACTGGTTCCCGCCGGTCTGAGCGCTATCCCAGGATGGTGCGCACCACCGCGTCGGCGAGCAGCCGCCCGCGCGGGGTGAGGACGAACCGCTCGGCGTCGAGCACCAACAATCCGTCGGCGACCGCGACGCCCGCGCGTTCGCGTTCAGCAGGACTCAGCACGTCGCCCGGAAGACCTTGGCGCAGCCGGGTTTTCAACAGCACCTCTTCGGTGTGCAGCGCGTCGGCGTCCAGCCGCTCGAATCCCCCCACCGGCAAAGCGGTTTCGGACAACGCTTGCGCATAGGCGTTGGGATGCTTGACGTTCCACCATCGAATGGCCCCGATGTGGCCATGGGCTCCCGGGCCCGCGCCCCACCACTGGCCGCCGTCCCAGTAGCCGAGGTTGTGCCGGCACTCACCGCCGGGCCGGGCCCAGTTGGACACCTCGTACCACGTCATCCCGGCCTCCGACAGCCGGGCGTCGACCAGCTCGTAGCGGTGCGCCAACACGTCGTCGTCGGGCGCCGCCAGTTCCCCGCGGCGGACCCGGCGGGCCAGGGCGGTGCCTTCCTCGACGACCAGCGCGTACGCGGATACGTGATCGACGCCGGTGGCTATCGCCGTGTCCACCGAGCGCAGCAGGTCGGAGTCCGATTCCCCCGGAGTTCCATAGATCAGATCGAGGCTGACGTGCTCGAAGCCCGCCGCCAACGCTTCGCGGGCGGCCGCCGCCGACCGGTTCGGGGTGTGAATGCGGTCGAGGACCCCGAGCACCGTCGGGGACACCGACTGCATGCCCAGCGACACCCGCGTGTAGCCGGCCGCGCGGATGGCGTCGAAGAAGTCCGGCCAGGCCGACTCCGGGTTGGCTTCGGTGGTGATCTCGGCGTCCGGGTCCAGCGCGAAGTGTTCCCGCACCATGTCCAGCACCGACGCCACCCGCGCACCGCCCAGCAGCGACGGCGTCCCGCCCCCGACGAACACGGTGTTCACCGTCGGCCCGGAAAGCCGCTCCGCCGCCAACTTCAATTCCGTTCGCAGCGCCGCCAGCCACGCGTCGGGGTTCACACCGCCCAACTCCGCCGGGGTATAGGTGTTGAAATCGCAATAGCCGCAACGCGTTATGCAGAACGGGACATGGATGTAGATCCCGAACGGCCGTCCGGGTACTCCCCGCAGGTCGGGCAACTCGACCGCTTGCTCGCGAAGTGCCATGCCAAATGATCCCACGGTGGGCGGGCCCGCGGCCCGGCCGGCGAGCCCGCCCCAAAACCGCGCGGGGTTTCCTGGGTTTTCTCACCGGAGCGACCAGCTTAATCCGGGAATTACGCTCACCGTGAGCGGATATTTGACCTGGTGGCATCGCCGCCCGCAGGGCATGGCACAATGGTGGCGTGACCGTCGCTCAGCCCAGCCCTCGCATTGCGCTCGTGGCGCGGCGGCACATTGATCTCAAGCGTGTTTGCAGCTGTTGCTGTCTCCCTTGATGTCGTAGACCCGCCCCACCTGTACGTCCAGCTGGCATCGGATCTGCGCCGCCGATACCACCGGTGAGCTGCGTTTCTATGCCTGCGATGTCGAGAAGGAGACCTGCTCAATGACCACAGTCCGCCCCGCCAAGCCCCGCAACGAGGGCCAGTGGGCGCTGGGGGATCGGGAGCCACTCAACCCCAACGAAGAGATGAAGCACGCCGGCGCCCCGCTCGAGGTGCGCGAACGCATCGAGAACGTCTACGCCAACCAGGGCTTCGACAGCATCGACAAGAGCGACCTGCGCGGGCGATTCCGCTGGTGGGGGCTCTACACCCAGCGCGAACAGGGCTACGACGGCACCTTCACCGGTGACGAGAACGCCGACCTGCTGGAAGCCAAGTACTTCATGATGCGGGTGCGTTGCGACGGCGGCGCGCTGTCGGCCGCCGCGCTGCGCACCGTCGGCCAGATCTCAACCGAGTTCGGCCGCGACACCGCCGACATCTCCGACCGCCAGAACGTGCAGATGCACTGGATCGAGGTCGAAAACGTCCCCGAGATCTGGCGTCGACTCGCCGAGGTCGGCCTGCAGACCGCCGAGGCCTGCGGCGACTGCCCCCGCGTCATCCTCGGTTCCCCGCTGGCCGGCGAATCGCTGGATGAGGTGCTCGACCCCACCTGGGCCATCGACGAGATCGTGCGCCGCTACATCGGCAAACCCGACTTCGCCGACCTCCCACGCAAGTACAAGACCGCCATTTCGGGTCTGCAGGACGTCGCGCACGAGATCAACGACATCGCCTTCATCGGCGTCAACCATCCCGAGCACGGGCCCGGCCTGGACCTGTGGGTCGGCGGCGGCCTGTCCACCAACCCGATGCTGGCCCAGCGGGTCGGCGCCTGGGTGCCGCTGGACGAGGTGCCCGAGGTCTGGGAGGCGGTGACGTCGATCTTCCGCGACTACGGCTACCGGCGACTGCGGTCCAAGGCCCGGCTGAAGTTCCTTATCAAGGACTGGGGCATCGAGAAGTTCCGTCAGGTTCTCGAAACCGAGTACCTCAAGCGGCCGCTGATCGACGGGCCGGCCCCCGAGCCGCTCAAGCATCCGATCGACCACATCGGGGTGCAGCGGCTCAAGAACGGGCTCAACGCGGTCGGGGCGGCTCCGATCGCCGGCCGGGTCTCGGGCACGATCCTGTCGGCGGTGGCCGACCTGATGGACGGGGCCGGTTCGGACCGCGTCCGGTTCACCCCGTACCAGAAGCTGGTCATCCTCGACATCCCCGACGACAAACTCGACGATGTGCTCGCCGGGCTGGGGGCGCTCGGGCTGCAGACCAGGCCCTCGGCTTGGCGGCGAAACCTGATGGCCTGCACGGGGATCGAATACTGCAAGTTGTCCTTCGCCGAAACGCGGGGCAAGGCGCAGGTCCTGGTGCCCGAACTGGAGCGCCGGCTTGAGGACATCAACGCCGAGCTCGACGTGCCGATCACGGTCAACATCAACGGTTGTCCGAACTCTTGCGCGCGAATACAAGTGGCGGACATCGGCTTCAAGGGTCAAATGGTCGACGACGGCCATGGGGGCTCGGTCGAGGGCTTCCAGGTGCACCTGGGTGGCAGCCTCGGGCTGGACAGCGGCTTCGGCCGGAAGCTGCGCCAGCACAAAGTCACCAGCGACGAGCTGGGCGACTACATCGAGCGGGTGGTACGGAGCTTCATCAAACACCGCAGTGCGGGAGAACGGTTCGCGCAGTGGGCGATTCGGGCGGATGAGGACGATTTGAGATGAGTGAACACGCAACGAAACTGACCGAAGCCGAACTGCGCGACCTGGCGGCGCGCGGCGCCGCCGAGCTGCAGGGCGCCAGCGCCATCGAGGTCTTGCGCTGGACCGATGCGACCTTCGGTGGAGTCAACGGGCCCCGCGGCTGGGCCACCTGCAACTACGTGCTGACCTCCAGCATGCAGGAGGCCGTGCTGATCGATCTGGCTTCCAAGGTGCGGCCGGGCGTGCCGGTGGTCTTCCTGGACACCGGCTACCACTTCGCCGAAACCATCGGGACCCGCGACGCGGTCGAGTCGGTGTACGACATCCACGTGCTCAACATCACGCCCGAGCAGACGGTCGCCGAGCAGGACCAGTTGCTCGGCAAGAACCTGTTCTCCCGCGACCCGGGCGAGTGCTGCCGGCTGCGCAAGGTCGTGCCCCTGCGGCGAGCGCTGAGCGGATATTCCGCCTGGGTGACCGGGCTGCGCCGCAGCGAAGCGGCGACGCGCGCCAACACCCCGGTGATCGGCTTCGACGAGGGTTTCAAGCTGGTGAAGATCAACCCGCTGGCGACGTGGACCGACGAAGACATGCAGAACTACATCGACGAGCACGAGGTACTCGTCAATCCCCTTGTCTACGATGGGTATCCGTCGATCGGCTGCGCTCCCTGCACGGCCAAGCCGATCGCGGGCGCCGACCCGCGCAGTGGCCGCTGGCAGGGGCTGGCGAAGACCGAGTGCGGGTTGCACGCTTCCTAGCGGAAGCGGTGCGTCAGGCCGAGGTCAGCGTGGTTTCGTCTTCGCCGGCGGGGCGGGCGGCGGTCGTCTCTTCGGCGAGCGACGGCTTGCGGGTGGCGCGCACATAGACCGTGTCGCCGTCGCGTAGGGCCAGCGCCTCGGCGTCACCACGGGTGATCTGCGCGGTGAAGCGGCCCCCGGTGGCGGCGCTGGTCAGTTCCACCCGGACCTCGAAGCCCAGCACGACCACGCGATCGACGGTGGCGCGCACGATCCCGATCGACTCCGCGGTGCCATCCCCGCCCGCGATGGCCATTTCGGGGTTGCGGCCCACCCGGATGTCATGCGGGCGAACGAGATTGCCGTTCAGGCTGGACACCTTCCCGAGAAACGACATCACGAAGGCGGTCGCCGGCGCGTCGTAGACCTCGGTGGGCGAGCCCACCTGCTCGATCCGACCCCGATTCAGCACCGCTATCCGGTCGGCGACGTCCAGCGCCTCTGCCTGGTCGTGGGTGACCAGCACGGTGGTGACATGCACCTCGTCGTGCAGGCGTCGCAGCCACGCCCGCAGGTCTTCACGCACCTTGGCGTCCAGCGCGCCGAACGGCTCGTCCAGCAGCAGCACCTCCGGGTCGACGGCCAGCGCCCGCGCGAGCGCCATCCGCTGGCGTTGCCCACCGGAGAGCTGATTCGGGTAGCGGGTCTGAAATCCGCTCAGCCCCACCACTTCCAGCAAGTTGTCGACCTTGGCCTTGACCTCCGCCTTAGGCCGCTTGCGGATCTTCAGCCCGTAGGCGACGTTGTCCCGAACGGTCATGTGTTTGAACGCGGCATAGTGCTGGAACACGAACCCGATGCCTCGGCGCTGCGGCGGGATCCGCGTGACGTCGCGACCGTTGATGGTGACCGTTCCGCTGTCGGGCTGGTCGAGCCCCGCGATGGTGCGCAGCAGGGTGGACTTGCCCGAGCCGCTGGGGCCCAACAGGGCGGTCAACGTCCCGGAGGGGACGACGAAGTCGACGTTGTCCAGTGCCACGAAGTCGCCATAGCGCTTGTTGGCATTGCGCACGACGATCGCGTGATCGACGGGCCGGCTGTCGTTTTCGGTCATCTATGCGTCTCCATGTCGGGACTATCTGGCCGCCCGTGCGCGGCGGAGATCGAGGATCACTTGGAAGATCAAGACCAATACGGCAACGCCCATCAACAACGTCGACAGCGCGTAGGCGCCGTACTCCACGCCGCGGTTGTACCGGTCGGAGACCAGCAACGTCAGCGTCTGCGACTTACCCGGAAGGTTCGACGACACGATGATGACGGCGCCGTATTCGCCGAGGGTGCGGGCGATGGTCAACACGATGCCGTAGGTCAGACCCCACCGGATGGATGGCAGGGTGATCCGCCAGAAGGTCTGCCACCAACCCGATCCCAGGGTTGCGGCCGCCTCTTCCTGGTCGGTGCCCAATTCGTGCAGAACCGGTTCCACCTCGCGCACCACGAACGGTAGCGTCACGAAGACGCTGGCGAGCACGATGCCGGGGAACCCGAAGATGATCTTGAACCCGAGGTCGCGTTCGACGAAGCCGAACGCACCGGCCGCCCCCCACAACAGGATGAGGGCGACGCCCACGACGACGGGCGACACCGCGAAGGGCAGGTCGATGACGGCCTGCAGCACGCCCTTGCCGCGGAACCGGTTGCGGGCCAACACCAACGCGGTGGGTATGCCGAACACCACGTTCAGCGGCACCACGATGGCGACGACCAACAGGGTCACGTTCAGCGCGGAGATGGCCGCGGGCGTGCTCACCCAGTCGAAGAACTGGCCGAAGCCGGGCCGGAATGTCCGCCACAGGATCAAGCTGACGGGGACGACCAGCAGCACGAAAATGTATGCGAGCGCGACGAATCGGATCAGATACCGAACTCTTGGGGACGAAGTCACGGAGCCAGCTCCTCACGCTTGGCCGCCCGCCCGCCGACGATGCGCAGGATGAACAGCACGACGAAGGATATCGACAGGAGCACGATGGAGATGGCGGCGGCGCCGGTGCGGTCGTCGTTCTCGCGGGCGATCGGGGAGTTCGGGTCGGTGGTGCTGATCGGCGGCGCGGTCCCCGGCAAGACGGAAGTCTCGTCGCAGTGGATACGGACGCTGATCGAGAACGACGACCGCACCGGCGCCGCCGCCATCTCCATCGTGCTCCTGTCGATATCCTTCGTCGTGCTGTTCATCG
>NZ_LZIZ01000221.1:0-27624 GCF_001666915.1 Mycobacterium sp. E3339
CAGCATCCCCAAGTGGGAGGCGGCCCGCCGCACCGGACGCCACTGGCTGACGGACGCCGAGCCCATCCCCGACCGCGTCGTCTTGACCGAGGTCCTCGGGAGTGGGGCCGATGCGTTCGGCCAACCCGGCGAGGGCGCCCAGATCGAAGTTGTATATCTCGGCCGCGGCCAGGCCCAGCATCTGCCGGGTCTCGTCGATGGGAACGTCCCAGAAGGAGCGATGCAGCCACTTGCGGGTGTGCGGCCACGTGCCCTCCGGGTGGGGAAAGTCGTTGCCCCACAACAGGTTGGACACGCCGATCTCGTAGCGGCGCGCCAGCTCCCGGCGCTCGGTGGTGGTGGCCCCGATGAAGCAGTTGCGGTCGAAGTAGGCAGAGGGCGGCATCGTCAGGTCGCCCTCCATCTGGTGGCTCATCTTCTTGGCCGAGTGCTCGCGCAGATACCGGGTGTCCATCAGCCAGAGCAGGTCGTTGGCCCAGAACGCACCGCACTCCGTGACGCCCCACCGCAACCGCGGGAAGCGCTCGAACACCCCCGACCACAACGCGAACCACATCGGCCGGGCACCCCACCAGCGCACCTCGGTGACGTAGATGCCCAGGTGCCCGCCGTACTCCTCCTGCGGCGCGGGGCCGGAGTGCGTGTGCACCGGCATCTGCAGGTCCTGGCACGCTGCCCAGACCTTGTCGTAGCGGCGGTCGTGGTAGGGCGGGTAGCCGACCCAGCGCGCGGGAATCAGGATCCCGCCCCGCAGCCCGGAATCGGCCGCGCGGGTGATTTCGGCGACCGCGGCGTCGACGTCCGCCAGGATCGGCACGACCGCGACCCCGGCCCGCCGTTCGGGGCTGTGGCTGCACAGCTCGGCCAGCCAGCGGTTGTGGGCGCGCGCCCCGGCCATCGCGCGCCCCGGGTCGAGGTCGCCCGATTGGCCCAGCCCGGCCCCGAAGGGCGCCCCGGCGACCCCGGTCACGGCGTCGGCGTCGGGGAAGATCACCTCGCCGACCACCCCGTCGCCGTCCAGCTCCCTGTCTCGCAGCGCGACGTCCCATCCGCCGGCGATGCCCTCGCCGTTCTCGGAGAACCACTCCTGCGCGAACTGCTCGTCGATGAATCCCCCGGCCTGCGCCGCCGCAGTCTTCTCCGCCAGGTACGCCTCGAAGTCGTCCCGGTATTCGGGGTCGACGTACTCGCGGTAACGCTCGGTCGGGAGCTCGGCGTGGGTGTCGGCGGAGATGATGACGTACGGGGCATCAGGGTTCATGGTGCGTCCTTTCGCTACCAGGTGCGGATGGGGTCGGGCTCGAACACGGTGCTGCTCGCGTCGGCCGGCACGGCGGCCAGCGGTTCGGCAACCTCGGCCACGGTCGGGCCGATGCGGGCGGTCAACGGCGCGAGCGCCTCGAGGTCGAAGCCGTAGACGGCCGCCGCGTTCCCGCCCAGCATGGCCGCTACCTCTTCGGCCGGGACGTGGGAGAAGGTGTGCCGCAATGCTTCTCGCGTGTAGGGGGCGGTGCCCTCGTAGTGCGGATAATCGCTTCCCCACATGATGCGGTCGACGCCGATCCGGTGGCGCTCGGCGCACTCGACTGGACGCATGAAGCTCGCGCCGACGTAGCACTGGCGCGACCAGTACTCGCTGGGCCGCAGGCTCAGCGAACCGGCGGTGGGTCCGGCGAACCGGGCGATCGCCGAGCTCGCCCGCGCGTACCGGGCCGCGGCGACATCGAGCGAGTCGAGGGTTGCCGGTATCCACCCGGCGCCCTGCTCGGTGAAGACCACGGTGAGGTCCGGATGCCGATCCAGCGCGCCGCTGAAGATCAAGTGCCACAACGCCCGGTGCGCCCACCAGTGCGTCTCGTACACCCACACCGCCAGCGAGCTTCCCCAGCCATCCATCGGGCTCGGCCCCGCGTTACCGCCGTGATGGTTGACCACCAAGCCCGCGTCCGCGCACGCCGCCCAGAGCGGCTCCCAATGCTCGGCGTAGAGCGGGGGAAGGCCGGTGCCGGGGGCGATTCCGGGCAGCAGCACGCCCCCGCGCAGGCCCAGCTTGGCGATCTGCGCCAGCTCGGCGATGGCTTCGTCGAGGTCGCCCAGCAGGATCTGGCCCACCCCGGCGCGCCGCTCGGGCGACAGGGAGCAGAAGTCGGACAGCCAGCGATTGTGCGCACGCAGGCCGGCCCAGCGCAGCTCGAGCTCGCGGGCGGTCTCCGGCGGCGGGGCGGCCAGGCTGGCGTGTGGGAAGAACGGCGGCACGGTGTTGGGGAAGATGACCTCCCCCGCGATGCCTTCGCGATCCAGCTCCGAGTTGCGTAGGTCGCTGTCCCAGTTGTGCTCGGCGTCGGTCTCCGCGAGATCCCCGAACGGGTTGACGTATGTCTTTGCCCAGCTGTCGAATTCGTCGCGGTAGCCCGGGTCCAGGTAGTCGCGGTAGTCGAGCAGGTCGGCGCCGGCGTGGCAGTCGGCCGAGATGACCGTGTACCGGTCCATGCGCCTATACCCGCGCCGGCCCGGGGGCGGCCAGCAGGGCCACGTCGTCGTAGCGCTGGTGCACGTACGGCAGCAGCCACTCCTGCGGCACCCGCGCCGCGATGCGACCCACCTGGATGGTGCGGCGCCGACACCACGTGATGGACGTGATCTCGCGGACCGCGACGTCGGCCACCGGATCGAGCGGCGACTCCCCCAGCTCGAGCGTGCCGTCGATGTTCTCCAAAAGCTCGTAATGCCGGTGATATTCGCCGTAGACGAGGTGTGGGTCGGTGATGCCGCTGCCGTCGGGGGCGCGCAGGAACTTGAAGTAGAACTCGGTGTTCACCTGGTCGGGCGGCAACTCCGCCGGGCCGGTGATACGCCCGTCCACCCTGATCAGCTGGTGGCCCAACCGGTCAACGGCGGCGGTGACGCGGTCACCGTCGCGCTCGACCGCGATGTGCGCCAATTTCTTTGGCTCGCCGAATGTTTCGCGCCCACCCGTGACCGACTGTTCGGTGGACTGGGGCATGAAAAGCGGATAGTCGCCCTCGACTTCGCCGTGCCGGGCGGTCACCGAGAACACGGCCGAGCCGAAGGGCGCCATGCCTTCGATCCGGACCCGCTGCAGCTGAACGCGCACCAGGGGTTGGGCCGCCGGCTCCAGCGGCTTGGGCAGCACGGCCGCGACGATGTCCGGATCGGTGAGGTAGGTGACGGTGATCGCCTCGGTGGCGATGGGCGCCTTGGTGGCGTCGATCTCGTGGTCGACTTGCGCCTCGGGCGGGCGAGGGCCGTAGCGAATCTGGTTGGCGCTCAACGTGTTCCTCCTTCGGTGTGCTTGGCATGCTGGCCGAGGACATCGACCAGGTAGTCGGGCTCGCCGCGAGCGAGGATCGATGCCGCCTTCTTGCTCACGACCTCATCGGCCGGTGTGGGCGGACCCATCATCCAGAACCGGTCCGATTGAATCCCGTCCACCACCTGCTCGGCGACCGTCTCGAGCGGGGCGAACGCGACATGCACGCCCGCGGCCTCGAAGCGGGCCACCACCTTCTCTAGCGTCTGGTCGGGTGTGCGGCGTTCCTGGGTCGCGGCGTAGCGCTCCGGCCGGTGCCGCCAGGACTCCCAGATGCCGGTGTTCAAGAAGCCGCCGGGGAACAGCACGTGCGCCCGCACCCGGGTTCCGGTCATCTGCAGATGCGTGTAGAGGCTCTCGGTCAGGCAGAGCACCGCGGCCTTGGTCATCGGGTAGACCGCGGTGGCCGGTCCGCCCATTGCCCCCCGGGCGATCGGTGCGAACCCGCCGTTGCCCGAGCAGGTGTTGACCACGTGCCCTTCGCCTTGTTCGAGCAGGAGCGGCACGAACGCCTTGATGCCGTGGATGACGCCCAGCACGTTGACGTCGATCCCCCAACGCCAGTCGGCCAGGTCGTGTTCCCACATGTAGCCCTCGGAGACGCCGCCGGTGCCGGCGTTGTTGCACACCACGTGCACCGCGCCGAAGCGAGCTTGCGCCTCCTTGGCCAGCGATTCGACGGAGGCATAATCGGTGACGTCGGTGACCACGCCGGCCACGTCGACGCCCTCGTCCGCGAGCGCCCGGGTCGCCTCGTCGAGGGGTTCGGCGAGGACGTCGGCCAGCACCACTTTCATGCCTTCTCGGCCGAAACGCCTGCCCATGGCCCGGCCGATGCCCCCGGCCCCGCCGGTTACGACCGCCACCTTGCCCGCGAGGTCCTTCATTGTGGCGATCGTCACATAGGCGCTTATGACATCGCAAGCGGTCGCATTATGCGACCATTGCGCCCATGGCGCCGCGCCCTTCTCCGTAGACCGAGCGGGTGGTGAACCTATTCGAGCAGCTGGCGGGCGACGCGAGCCGCGGGTTGACGTTGGCCGAGGTGTCGCGCCACCTGAGCGTGCACAAGGCCAGCTGCCACTCGATGCTTTCCGAACTGCTGCGCGCCGGTTGGCTGCTGCGCGACCCGGTCCGCAAGACCTACCACCTCGGTCCTGCCCTGGTCCGCCTCGGCCGAGAGGCGGCGGCGCGCTACCCCGCCCTGGTGTTGGCCCGCTCGGCGATGGCCGAACTGTCGGCCGCGACGGGCGCCCACTGCGTGGCCTTCTCGGTGAGCGAGGACTACTCCACCGTCGTCGATCAGGTCCGAAGCCGGCACGGCGGCGGGCACCCGATGCCGATCGGCACCCAGTTCCCGCACCGCCCGCCGTATGGGGCGTCGACCGTCGCGTGGTCCGCGCCGGAGGCTCGGGAGCGCTGGCTGGCCGCGCTGCCCGCGGATGTGCGCGACCGCTACCGCCAAGCCATCACCACGGCCCGGGAGCGGGGCTACGCGGTCGGTCTGCACCTGCTGCCCGATCTACGGCTGCAGGAATTGGCGCTGATCGTGCGCAGCGCCGAAGTCCGTTCAACGCGGTTGAGCCAACTCGCGCAGGCCTTGACCGACGAACTGATCCATCAGGAGGAGTGGTTCCCCGTCAGCCTGGCGCCGGAGCGCACCTACGAAGTGAGCCACATCGACTCCCCGATCCTGGAGCCCGGGTCCCGCATCGCGCTGATGATCAGCCTGGTCCCCAGCGCCGAACCGATGAGCGGCGAGGCGGTCACCCGGATGGGGGCGCAGCTCGCTTCCGTGACCCGCCGGCTAAGCGCGGCGTTGGCCGACGACTCGGTGGGCCAAATTAGTTCGTAGCCAACCGGCGAAGCGCGGGTGGACTCAGTCGTCGTCCTTGTCGTCCTTATCGTCGTCCTCGTCGTCCTCGTCGTCCTCGTCGTCCTCGTCGTCCTCGTCGTCCTCGTCGTCCTCGTCGTCCTCGTCGTCGTTGTCGTCCTCGTCGTCGTTGTCGTCCTCGTCTTTGTCCTTTTCGTCGTCTTTGTCGTCCTTGTCCTTCTCGTCGTCCTTGTCCTTCTTGTCGTCCTTGTCCTTCTTGTCCTTCTTCTCGTCCTCGTCCTGATCGGAGTTATCCAGCTTGTCCGCGTACTTCGTCAAGAGCTCAGCCAATTTGCGAGCCTCATCAGAGTCCAACGAATCGATGAATAGTTGCTCGTCGGCCTCCGAGACGCGCTGCACAAAAACCGCGTCGTCCTTGATGCCGACGTCCCACCGGCCGCCCTCGTCACGAGCCATCTGATGCCGCCTTTCAATTGATTGCAATACCGACGCGCCCGGCGCGTTACAGCGTTGTTTACCCACTTGCGCCGGTCACGTCTCACCGAATGTCCGGCCGGACTCGGGCAGCGGCGCTCGAAGGGGCGGCCCAGCTATCAGCGCGGCTTACGGCGCAAGCGGCCGCTTGAAGAAGCACGCGACGGAGAAGGCCCCGCGGTGGTCGGCATCGAGTCCCACCATTTCCCACCCCTGGCGGCCGAGTTCGTCGGCCTTCTGCTTCATCTCCTCCATGGCGGTGTCGCCCTCCAGGTAATCCCACGTGTACTCCCACTGCTGGGGGTACCACTTGCCATCGGAGGCCAGCCACCAACCCGGGCCCGGCGAAGGATTGTTCATGTGGTCGTGAGTACCACAGATGGCGGCGAACGCCGACGCCGCGCCTCGACTACGGCGCGAACGCCCAACCGAGAAAGATGTTTTGCGAATCGGTGGGGCTCGGCCGTATTTCGCGGATGTGCGGGGGTTGGAAGTAGTTGGCGGTGAGGTACTGGCCGTTGCCCTCGCTGAGCATCACGTGACCGGTGCCGTGGTCGAATCCCGGGTTGCTGGTGAACACGAGCGCCCCCTCCGGGATGTTGTCGGCGTTCGGGTGGATCAGCCCTTTGCGATTGAAGTCGTTGAAGGCATCCATCGCCGACGGGTATCTGAACGTGTGGTTGTAGGCCTGCTCGACGAACGCCTCGCACTGCACCGTGTTGTCGGGATCCGCGGCCATCTGTCCGCGCGCCCACGCCATGGCATGAGCCGCCTTGTCCTCGCCGGTTGTCGCGGCGGGCGCCGCCGCGGCGGCGGCGCCACAGTCGGGCCCCAGCGCGTCGAGAGTGCGCGTATCGATGTCGACATCGGCGACGTAGTGGCCGTCAGTTGTCTTGTACCAGAGGCTATCCCAGCCGTCGTTGGCGATTTGGTAGCTGAAAAACCCCTTCACCGGGTCGCCCGCGCTGTGACAAACCAGCGTCAGGACCTGGCCGGCGTTGTAGACGCCGTCCTGGCCGGCATTCGATTTGGAGCCCTTCATGCGCGGGGTGGTCGGCGCTTTGACGGTGGCGGTCGTATCGGCGTGAGCCGGCGCGGCGCTGGGCAGACCTAACGCAAAAACGGCTACGGTCGCGGCCGCGATTGCTGCTTTCATTGCTCGGTCTTTCTGCCACGTCGCTATGAAATTGATCGGCACGCTACACCAGCGCCAAAGCCTTTGTCGCCGAAACGGCTATAAGAACTCGCGGGAGCAATTCCGCCGTTGCGCTACATCGGTGTCTGGGCTTAATTACCATGCGCTGAGACAGGACCCGGTTAACGAGGTAGACGATGCCGAAAACCGAGAGCTTCATTTCTCATCGCGCGGCCCAAAGGGTGTTAGTGGTTCTGGCGATCGCGGGCGGCTCGGCGATCGCGCTGTTGGCTCTGCCGCACACCTGCGTGCCCCACATCGCGCGCTATATCTACGGCGACCGAAAAGGCGTGCCGGGCGTCGCCGATCGGATTCCCGCCTACGTCAGCGCGGACCTCTTCGTCATCCTCGGTTACGTATTGGTGCTCGGCGGTTTCGCGTGCTACTTCCGGACCCGGGCCGCCTCCGTGACCGGCCGGCTGGTGGCGGGGTACGTCGTTGCGGCCGTGGTGCTTACGGCCCTCGCCGACCTCGCCGAGGATGGGCTGCTTTACCTCACGGTGCATAACCAGAAGTCCACGATCTTGATCAATGCGACGTCCGCGGCGGCGACCGTCAAATGGTGCGCCCTGCTGATAGCGCTCCTGGGCATACCCACGACGGTGGGGATCCTTTTCCGCCAGGCGGCCGCATGGTGCAGGTACGGGCGGCTCACGTCGGCCGAGGACGCCGCCACCGCGTGGTGGGATCGCGTGTTGATTCCGAAGGAGCAAACGGGCGTGCGGTCGCCGGGCACGACCACACCGCTTGTCACCGAGGACGAGTGGAGCTGGGTCGAGGCGTACAGCGTGCCGGGCGCCAACGACGTGCTCGACCGCCGGAAAGAGGAACGGGTACAAGCCATTTGCCTTTCCGGCGGCGGGGTGCGGTCGGCCTGCGTGGCGATGGGGGCGCTGCAGGTGTTTTCCACCGAGGACAAACTCAAGACGCGCGACGATCCGCAGCGATTCGGCAAGGGCGTCGAGCCGAAACTGGTCGATACCGTGGACTACATCATTTCGGTGTCCGGGGGTGGATACACCGCGGGCGCCCGACTGCTCGCCCTGCAGAGCGACCCCGAAAGCCCCTTGATTTCCCAGCGATTCGAGGACGGATCGGTCGAGTTCGACCATTTCCGCAGGGGCTCCAGTTATATCGCGGACTCCCCGGCCGACTTGATCAGGGCGCTGGCCGAGGTGCTCAAGAACCTGCTGGCATCCCTAACCATCCTCTTCACCCTTCCCATCCTGATGGGATGGGTGTTCGGCTATCTGCTGGCCCGGCCGCAATTCTCATTCGCGGCCATCGTTCCCGTTCCGAATCCGCTTGTGGACCAAGGGCTCAAGCGCCTGCCCCGGGGTTATTCCCTCTGCCTGATCAGCCATCCCGCGTCGTGGTATGCAGTCGGGTTCTTCGCGGCCTCGGCAGTAATTTTCACCACCGTGGCGATCGTCATCGAATTGCTCAGCTGGCAAGAGGGCGGCGAGACCTGGAAAATGCGGATGCAGCGGCTGGCGGTTGGCAGCGCGGTGTTCGGGTTGGTGGTGCTGGCGGTCGCCGTCGGTTTGCCCGTTCTGATGCGGCTGTGCTCGACGTTGAGTCTGCACGCCTCCGACAATCCGGGCGCCGCGGCGGCGACCTTCTCCGGCGTGGTGGGCCTGAACTATCTGGCCGCGGTGGTCGCGATGGCGTGGAAGAAACGCACCGCCCTCTCCGAAGAGGCGGCGAAGCTTTCGACTTGGAAACGGTTGCTACCGCCCGGCATTGTCCCGACGATCCTGGTGACCGTCACACTCGCCGTCCTACTGATCGCGTGGCTGACCACCCTCGGCGTCTTCGCCGCGGCCGTCTTCCGCACTGTCACCGCGGACGGGGTGGAGGGGGGCTCTCGATACGTGCCCAACGTGTGGTTCGTCGGGGCATTGGTCGTCACCATTTTGTGGATCGGCGTTGTGGACGTCACCTCAGTGAGCTTGCATCCCTTCTACCGGCGCCGCCTCGCCCGAACCTTCGCCGTGCGTCGCGTCCGCGCGCCGGGCGGTGGTTGGCGGGCGAAACGCTACGAGGAGATCGAGTGGACGTGGTTGCCCGACTATGGCCAGGTGCCGGGCGACCGAGGGCCCCGATTCATTTTCGCCGCCGCGGCCACCATCACCGGCGACGGAAAGCCGGCGCCGGGACTCAATGCGGTTTCCTACGTGCTCAGCGGTGACCACATCGGCGGCCCCGAGCTGGGATGGTTGCACACCCCCACCCTCTTCGCTATCGCGCCACCACGCATCAAGCGCGATCTGACGGTGGTGGCCGCGGTCGCGGTGAGCGGCGCCGCCTTCGCCTCGGCGATGG
Organism: Mycobacterium sp. E3339; assembly: GCF_001666915.1. Classification (NCBI taxonomy): domain Bacteria; kingdom Bacillati; phylum Actinomycetota; class Actinomycetes; order Mycobacteriales; family Mycobacteriaceae; genus Mycobacterium; species Mycobacterium sp. E3339. Next base: position 9,160 of record NZ_LZIZ01000221.1, read on the forward strand.
GCCGCCAACAGAAGGGATTCGAAAAGCTGCTGGCCGTCTCGGGCGCCCGACTGGGGACCTGGTTGCCCAACCCCAACTTCGTCGCCAGCCTCAAAAACGCCGAGGACGGGACCGGCGGCGACGAGAAGGAGAACCGGAGGCCGTGGCCGAAGTGGCTACCCACCATCCGTGGCGCCGGCTACTTCTACCGAGAACTGTTCGGGTTCAACTACAACGACGCGCGCTTGGTGCAGATCAGCGACGGCGGCCACTACGAAAACCTGGGACTTGTCGAGGCACTGCGTCGTCGCAGCCGACTGATCTTCTGCTTCGACGGCGGCGGCGACACTCCCCCGTTGCTCAGTGGGCTGGCCGACGCGATCCGGTTGGCCAAATACGAGCTGGGCGTGACGATCACGTTCGACTCGGCCGATTACCCGTTGACTTACCTCGCCCCGGGCTCGGGCACGCTTCCAGAAGACAAGGCGTTGGAAAGCCTGAAAGACCGCGTCACCAAGAAGACGGTCGCGGTGGCCACCATCACCTACCCGGCCGCCTCGGGTCTTGCGAAGGATGACCGCAAGGGCGTGCTGATCTACGCGAAAGCCGTTCTCAGCGAAACGTGTCCGCAGTGGCTCTTGACCTATGCCGCGTCGAACGTCGTCTTCCCCCACGACCCGACGTCAGACCAATGGTTCAACGAAGGGCAGTTCGCCGCCTACACCGCGCTCGGCCGGATCATGGGAGCGGAGGCCTACAAGGCTGCGGACTACGTCTTGAAGTGAGCGGGCGTAACGGTTACGGCGGGGGCGGCGGGGGCGGAGGCGGTGTCCATCGCCGCCCATCCGTCGTCCAGCCGCACGGCAGCCAGTTCAACTGCGGACCGTCGAACGTCAAACATTTCGGCCCGAAGGGCGGCGGGGTGGGACCCGGCGACGGGGGGTCGGCGCGGGCGGTGGCCCCGCCGAGCATCAAAGCCCCAACGGCTACACATATCGCTGCCGGCTTCTTCATCGCCACTCACAAAGCGATGATCGCTAGCCGTCGGCCTGCAAGTTCACGTTACGGAATTCTAGTCGTCCCGCCGTGTCAAAGACCTTGAGAATTCCTGCCAATCGGCCCACGAAGGCCTGTCCCCAACCGGGGCTCGGGGTGACGGCGCAACGCGGCGGTGAGTGTTAAGTTCGCCGGCATGAGTGGCCGCGACGCCGCGAAACCGCTGGCGGGGCGATGCAGCTGCGGTGCGTGAGCATCGCGGCGCTGGTGGCCGAAGCCGGCGGTGATCCCTGGGCGATCAACCAGAGCCTGCAGGCCGGTAGCCCGCGCCAGATTTCAAATCTCGCCGAAGCTTTTCGTCGGGCGGCCCGCTGCACCCGCGAGGCGAATGCCGCCTTCGAACAAGCGCGCAAGCGGTTCGACGCGGCCTGGGACCACCCGAACGGCGATCATCCAATCAATGACTCCACCGAAGTGCGGCGGGTGACCAGAGCCCTCGGCGCCCAGTCGCTGCGATTACCCAGCATCGCGGTTGACCTGGAGAACATCGCCGCCACCTTGGCCGAGGCGCAGAAGACGGCAACCGGCGAGATGGCCACCCTGGACGCCCGGCTGCACCACCTCGACGACGTGATCGGGCGGGCCATCGAAATGGAGAAAACCGCCCACCTCGGCGCGGCCGACAACGACGCCCTCGACGCGCTCATCCGCACCTGCGAAGACGACGCCGTCAGCGACACCACTGCCGCGCTTACTTCGCTGCGGTCGCTGCGCGCCGGCTACTCGGCCACGTTGCGGGACGCGGTGAACAACTTGGGAGCGGACGGTGATGACCCTGCGCCCATGCCGAAAGGCGGTGCGTTCGAACAAGTTCCACCACCCGGCACCGACGCCGCGGACGTGCATCGCTGGTGGACGTCACTGACGCCCGAGCGGCGGCAGTGGTTGATCGACGAAAACCCGGACCGCATCGGCAATCTCAACGGTGTGCCGGTCCCCGCCCGCAGTGACGCCAACATCGCCGCGATGACCCGGGACCTCGACCGGGTGCGCGACATCGCCGCCCGCGCCGGAACGTCCGTCGCCGATGTGATGCGTGATCCGGCGCGATACGGGCTATCGGCCACCGACGTCACCCGCTATCGGAACGCCAACGAGACCAAACAAGGCCTCGACCACGACGCGGTCGACGAACCCAACCCGACTTACCTGTTCGCCTACGACCCGTTGGCGTTCGGCGGCAAGGGGCGCGCCGCAATCGCAATCGGCAATCCGGACACCGCGCGCAATACCGCCGTGATCGTGCCGGGCACCGGTAGCAGCGTGCGGGGCGGCTGGCTGCGCGACGCGCACGACGACGCCATCAACCTGTTCGCTCAGGCCAACGCCGCCGACCCGGGCAAACCGACCGCGGTGATCGCGTGGATGGGCTACGACACCCCCGACGACTTCTCCGACGTCGAGCGCATCTCCACGCCCAAAGTCGCCCGGGCGGGCGGCGCGGCGCTCGTGCGAGATGTCAACGGGCTGTGGGCCACTCACCTCGGCACCGGTCAGCACGTCACCGTGCTAGGTCACTCCTACGGTGCGACGACGGTGGCCGATGCCTTCGCCCTGCACGGCATGCACGCCAATGACGCTGTGCTGCTTGGTTGTCCGGGCGCCGACGCGGCCAACAGCACCAGGGATTTTCACCTGGATGGCGGCCATGTGTTCGTCGGGGACGCCTCCACCGACCCGGTCGGGATGCTCGGGCAACTCGACGGGCTGAGCAACCATTTCTTCGGCGGAGACATCGTCGGTCAGGTTGCGGGCAGCGACCCGGGGTTGGGCGCCGACCCCGCCACCGACGGCTTTGGATCGGTGCGCTTTCGCGCCGAGGTGCCCGGCTCGGACGGCATCGACCCCCTCGACCATTCGCACTACTACCACCCGGGCAGCGAGGCGCTGCACGCCATGGCCGACATCGTCTCAAGCCACGGCGAGGCGTTGGAGGCCGACGGGCTGACGGCGGGACATCGCCGCCAGGTGGGCGGCCTCCAGCTTCGGATTCCGGGGCTGGCCCCGATCACCGTGGGCCCGCACACGCCGGCGATCCTCGACCCGGAGTGGGCCCGGCCGCGCGGTTCTGTAACCGACAACCATTTTTTCGATGCTCAGCACCATCATTGATCACCGGTCGTCTAATTCGTCTGCAGCGCAACGAGTTTCGTCGGGCGGGTAGAGTCGCGGGCATGAATTTGGTCGAGTGGCTACAAACCCCGCGTCACCTGCGGACGCGACTGATGATGGAACGACAACCGATACGGAACCTGCAATTGGAGACGGTGTTTCTCGAAATCTCCCACCGCGAGGCGATGCTGCGGTTCCCGGTGATGTTCATGGTGCTCCCGAGGCGGTCTCGCCCGGCGGGCGAGGACACCCCCCGCCGCGGCCAGGCCAACTGACCGCGGAAACTTCGATCAGCTCTGGGTGGCTTTGCTGACGTACTGCGGGCAGTACGACTGCGTCGCGGCGCCGATGAAGTAGCCGGAATTGTGGTCGGACAATGAGAGCGCGCTCTTTACATCGGACAAGGTCTGCGCCAAAGTCGCGCCATTGGCCCAGTCCTGGCAAACTCCATGCCCGGCGTTGACGATCGTTTGGTTCGACAGGCCGGAAAGGGTGATGCCCTGCTGTACGAGCGCCTGCAGGAAAACGTCGTCCGTCGAGTCCGCGCTCGCAATCGGGATCGCGACGGCCGCCGCGCTCGCCAAGGCCGCAGCAACGGCGCCGGTCAGCAGTGTCAATTTCTTCATCGGTGTCTCCTCAGTCGGCTGCGGGTCCGAAGACCGAATCGTGACTGTCTATCGATGCGCTAATCAATAACGCTGAGGCAACTTTCGCACAACTGACGCTTCGGCGCTCGGCAATCGAGCAAACTCGAATCCGGACCCACCGGGGCGCTCGGCGCCTTAGTCCAATTAACGGAGATGCAATTTAAACGGGTGCCATTGTTCGGGTGAAGCGGCGCGGCATTCAACGGAGAGGGGCCGGACGCGGGCGCGGCGTTGCGGGCGATGGCCCGAGCGCTGGGCGGGCGCGTAATCGGCTTGGGCGCCGGCGCCCGATGGGGGCATGCTTGCGGTATGCACATCGTCAAAGGCGTCCGTGATCCCGCGGCAAGCTTTCCCCTGGACACTGGCACCGATGACGCGGCCGAGCGCCGGCAGGCCAACCGGGCCGTGGCCGTCAGCGCCGTCGGACTGGCGCTGACCGGGCTCGTCGAACTGGCCATCGCGCTGCTCTCCGGTTCGGTGGCGTTGCTCGGCGACGCGCTGCACAACCTGTCCGACGTCTCCACCAGCGTCCTGGTGTTCGTCGGGTTCCGGGCGTCGCGCAAAGTTCCCACCGAACGGTATCCCTACGGCTACGAACGCGCCGAAGACCTCGCCGGAATCGGTGTGGCAGTGGTGATTTGGGGCAGCGCCTCCGTCGCCGCCTTCGAAAGCGTCAACAAGCTGCTCCGGCACGGCGGCACCGGGTACGTGGGCTGGGGCATCGCCGCCGCGCTCGTGGGGATCGCGGGCAACCAGCTGGTGGCCCGCTACAAGTTGGTGGTGGGCAGGCGGATTCGCTCGGCGACCATGGTGGCCGACGCCAAACATTCGTGGCTGGACGCGTTGTCGTCGGCGGGGGCGATGCTGGGCCTGATCGGTGTTGCGCTCGGCTGGGGCTGGGCGGACGCGGTCGCCGGGATCGTCGTCACCGGTTTCATCTGCCACGTCGGCTGGGAGGTGACCTCCGACATCGCGCACCGGCTACTCGACGGAGTCGACCCCGAGATCATCACGACCGCCGAGGCCGTCGCGGCCACGGTGCCGGGCGTCACGCACGCGCACGCCAGGGCCCGATGGACCGGCCGGACATTGCGCGTGGAGGTGGAAGGATTTCTCGATCCGCAGACTCCCCTGGCGGCGGCCGATCGAATCGGTCGCCTCGTCGCCGAAGCGCTGGCGCCGCGGATACCCGACATGCACAACTTCACCTGGACCGCGAGGGCCGCCTGAGCGAGGTCAGTTCCCGGGTTGCCCGTCCGGCTTCGGGCCGCGGTCCTCGCCGGTCACGTACTTCGGGCAGTAATGCGCCGCCGCCAGGTAGGTGAACTTGGCCGCGCTGGCTCCCTGAAAAGCGGGGTTCTGATTGCGCAGCTGCGTCACGATTTCCGCGGACGACTGGCCGTCGTCGAGCAGGTCGCACACCGACTTTGCGATGGTGATCGCGTTGCCCCCGTCTTGATAGGTGAGACCGGCGTCCCGCAGGTCGGTGAGGAAATCCTGATCGTTGTTGACGTCGGCATGCGCGGGGACGGCCAGGCCGATCGCCGCGGCGACGCTCGCCGAAACCAGTAGAAATCGCATAACGCAGCGATTGTCGCAGACCCGTTGGCGAATGGCACCTTGGTGGGCGAACGGCGGGTGAACTCTCGCCGGGTTACGCCGCCGGCGCCCGGGAGGGCCGCAGCGCCGGCCGGTGCAGGGTCAAGAACTCGGGCAGCGCGCCGACCTGCCGGCGCCCCGCGCGTTCCCAGATGTCGCCGTCGAGAACACCGGGCAGGCCGGCCTCGCTGGCGATGAAAACCGGCATCCCGCCTTGCACGAACTGCCGGTGGTAATCCTTGAGCGCCGCGAACGCCCACTTGCCGAGCAGGCAGATGGTGAGCAGGTTCGCGATGGCCATCACCGCCATCGTCAAATCGGCAAGCGCCCACACCAGCGTCAGCTTGGCCAGGGCCCCGAAGACGATGGACAGCAGCGTGACCACCTTCAGCACGTTGGCCGCCAGGCGCCGGCCACCCAGGTAGAACAAGTTGGCCTCGGCCACCACGTAATTGCTCAGCACCGAGGCGAACGCGAAGACGAACACCACCGCGGTCATCAACACCGTGGTCCACGAGCCGAGGTCGGCCGCGACCGCTGACTCCGTCAGGCTCGCCCCGGCGACCGCCCCCAAGCGGGCCGGGTTGTAAGTCTCGGGACCCGACAGCAGCACGATGAATGCCGTCGCCGTGCAGATCACCATCGTGTCGACGAACACGGCGAGCGACTGAATCAGCCCCTGCTCCACCGGATGTGCCACGGTCGCGGCGCCCGCGATGTTGGGCGAGCTGCCCATCCCGGCCTCGCAGGCGAATAGGCCCCGCTTGACGCCGGTGACCATCGCGGCCAGCACGCCGCCCGCGAAACCCCCTGCCATTTGGCGGATTCCGAACGCCCCGCCGATGATCTCCTTGATCACCGTCGGCAGCTCGGTGATGTTGACGGCCACGATGCCCAGCGCCAGCAGCGTGTACACCAGCGCCACCACCGGAAGCACCGATCCGGCGAATTGCGCGACCCGTCGAACGCCGCCGAACAGCACCGGTGCCGCGAGCACGGCCAGAACGAGGGTGGTCCAACCGACCCCGATGCCGTGCGACGACTGCAACACCCCGCTGATCGCGTTGGTCTCCACCATGTTGAACGCGGTGGAGAACGTGATCACCAGCAGCATGGCGAACACGACACCGCCTGCGCGCGAACGCAACCCGCGTTCGATGTAGAACGCGGGGCCGCCGCGGAAGGCGCCGTCGTCCGAGCGGACCTTGAAGATCTGGGCCAGGGTCGCCTCGATCACCGCGGTGGCCATGCCGACCGCCGCAACCACCCACATCCAAAAGATCGCACCGGGCCCGCCGACGGTCAGGGCGATGGCGACGCCCGCGATGTTGCCGGTGCCCACCCGCGACGCGAGCCCTACGCAGAACGCCTGGAACGACGAGATTCCGCCATCCTGGCGGTGCGCCCTACCGAGTTGGCGAACCATCCGCCCGAAGTAGCGGACCTGAATGCAGCGGGTGCGGACCGTGAAATAGATGCCGCCACCGATCAGCAAATAGATCAGGACGTGCGTATTGAGGATGTTGCTCAGGGGTTCGACGAGCTGCTGCTGAAGGAAGTCCAAACCCCTGCTTCCTTTCGACTGCGGCCGCTGTCCGTCGCCGAAATGGTATGGGTGAATTGTTGATTACACGTTTCGTTCACCCACGGTTAGTGCGCGCTTATGTTAAAAGCGCGTCACAATCTCCCCGCCGTGCCCGGCCGCTAGGAGGCGGTGCTGGGCGGCGAAAGGGCTTGGGGGCAATACGAGTTGGCGGCGATGGCGGCGAACCGGGTGGCGTCGTCGCCCTGCAGCCCACGATTGAGCATCTGGAGCATCCGGACGACGTCCGTCAGATTCGCGCCCTCGCTCACCAGCTTGCACACGGACTTGCCCGAGGTGATGGCCTGTTCGGGATCCGAATAGGCCAGGCCGGCGGCGCGCACCGTGCCGAGGAAGGTGTCGTCGCTGCTATCGGCGTGCGCGGGAGCGGCCAGGCCGATGGCGGCGGCGAGGGCGAGCGAAATCAGAAATGGCCTCACGGCTCACTGATCGTTCCAGAGCCGCGGCCGATCCGCATCTCGAGGAGCGAGGCGATCAGGAACTGGCGGTCGCGGTCGTCGTGGTGGTCGACGAGATCGCGTCCGGGCAGTACGCGCTGGCCGCGATCGCGGTGAATTTCTCCGCCTTCTCCTCGGTCAGCGCGGCCGCCTTGGACGTCATCGCCTTCGCGATGTCGGGCATCGCGGTACCGCCGCTGGCCGCCGAGCAGACGTAGTGGGCCGCCTGGATGACCTGCCCCGGATCGTTATAGGTGAAGCCGGCCTGGTCCAGGGACGCGAGGAAGGCGCCGTCGGTGTCGTCGGCGTGCGCGGGCGCGGCCAGAGCGATTACGGCCGCAATGCCAGAAATTGTCAGAACGAGCCTCATAACTTCGAAATCGTTGCAGAAGGCCCGACAAATATGCGTCTGGCGAAACAATTATTAACAATCGTCAACCTCCGGTTGACAATGCCCGGTCCGTCAACCTAGCGTTGACGCCATGTCCGACCCGACGCGCATCGCCTACCCCGTCCGCCTCGACGAGCTGATCAGCGCCATCAAGTCGGTGCACACCGACGCGCTGGATCAATTGGCCGACGCCGTGCTGGCCGCCGAGCACCTGGGCGAGGTCGCCGACCATCTGATCGGGCACTTCGTCGATCAGGCGCGCCGGTCCGGGGCGTCGTGGACCGACATCGGCAAGAGCATGGGCGTCACCAAACAGGCCGCGCAGAAGCGATTCGTGCCGCGCGCCGAGCCCGCCACGCTGGACCCGGAACAGGGCTTCGGCCGCTTTACCCCGCGGGCGCGCGGCGCGGTGATGGCGGCCCAGAACGCCGCGCACGAGGCCGGCAACGACGAGATCACCCCCGACCACCTGCTGCTCGGTGTGCTCGGTGATCCGGCCGCCCTGGCCACGGTGCTGCTCCGCCGGCAAGACGTCGACACCGAGGCGCTGCGCGCCGCCGTGCAGCTACCCCCGCCCGGCGCCGAGACCCCCGCCCTCATCCCGTTCAGCGGCCCAGCCCGCAAGGCGCTCGAGCTCACCTTTCGCGAGGCACTTCGGTTGGGGCACAACTACATTGGGACCGAGCATCTGCTGCTGGCGCTGCTCGAGCTGGAGGACGCCTCGTCCGGCGAAGGACCGCTGCGACGCCTCGGTGTGGACAAGCGCCGGGTCGAGGCCGACCTGATCACGGCGCTCGAGTCGCTCGGCGGCGGCACCGCCGCCCGCGCGGACGGCTGAGCGGGCGTGATCGACCCCTCCCCCACCCCTCACCGCGTGTGCGATCATTCGAAGATCCCCTTCCAGGGCGCCTAGGAGGCGAAGACATGGCGAAGACGCACCGCTGGCTGGTCGTTCTGTCGGCGTTCCTCGTCGCCGCAGCGAGCAGCACCACCGTCGCCGCGCTCCCCGCGCCCCGCGCGTGGGCCGGCGACGCCCCGATCGGCCACATCGGTGACACGCTGCGGGTGGACACCGGCACCTACATCGCCGACGTCACCGTCACCGGCGTCTCGCCGTGCGACCCGCCGCCGGGATTCGGCTACACGCGCGAAGGCACCTTCAGGGGCTTCCCCGGCAGCAGCGTTGAGCGCGCCGACGTCGTCGTCCGCGCGGTCCGGGTGCCCAATCCGTTCATCATGGCGACCAACTTCAGCTTCGACGGCGTGACCCCGTTCGCCGACGCCTACAAGCCGCGGGCCTCCGACGCGCCCGACGCGCTGGACAACGTGCTCACCAACGCGCCGACCGGCGCGATCGTGCGCGGCGAAGTCTATTGGGACGCCTACCGCGATCCCGTCTCCACCGTGGTCCTGCTGGACAAGAAGACGGGCTACCACCTCGCGCAGTGGAACCTCTGACCCGCGCCGTACGCGTAGTCACGTCGAATTCGGTTGACGTTCAAGAACTTGCCGATGTCGCCGCGCGCACCTTCCCGCTGGCGTGCCCGCCCTCGATGGCGCCCGGGAACATCGCGGCGTTCGTGGCGGCCAACCTGTCGGCCGCCCGCTTCGCCGAATACCTGGCCGACCCGCATCGCGCGATCCTGACGGCCGAGGTCGGCGGGCGAATCATCGGCTACGCCATGCTGATTCGCGACGGCGACGACACCGCCGAGCTGTCCAAGATCTACCTCGCACCCGAGCACCACGGCACCGGGGCGGCGACGGCGCTGATGGACCTCGCGCTGGCCACCGCCGGCGAATGGGGCGTGACCCGCGTATGGCTGGGGGTCAACCAGGGAAACGAACGCGCCCAACGCTTCTACGCCAAGAGCGGCTTCGCGGTCAGCGGCACCAGGACCTTTCGGGTCGGCGCCGCCCGCGAAAACGATTTCGTCATGAGCCTCACGCTTGGGTGACCGTCAGCGCCAGCAGCCGAGACATGGCCCGCAGGTACTTCTTTCGGTAGCCACCGGCCAGCATCTCGTCGCTGAATACGGTGTCCAGCTTGTCGCCCGAGGCGATCACCGGGATGCCGGCGTCATACAACCGATCGGTCAGCGCCACCAGCCGCAGCGCGACGTTCTGGTCGTCGATGCCGTGCACGCCGGTCAAGAACACCGCGGTGACGCCCTCGATGAGGGTCAGATACCGCGACGGGTGCATGGTGGCCAGGTGCGCGCACAGCGCGTCGAAGTCGTCGAGGGTCGCCCCGTCGACCCGGGCGGCGCGCGCGGCCACCTCGTCGTCCGACAGCGGCTGCGGCGCCGGCGGCAGGCCACGATGGCGGTAGTCGGGTCCCTCGATCCGCACGGTGGTGAAAATGCTTGCCAGCGTGTTGATCTCGCGCAGAAAATCCTGGGCGGCGAACCGGCCCTCGCCCAGCTGCTCGGGCAGCGTGTTGGAGGTGGCGGCCACCGACACCCCCCGCTCGACCAGCGACGAGAGCAGCCGCGAGATCAGCGTGGTGTTGCCTGGGTCGTCCAGCTCGAACTCGTCGATGCACACCGCGGTGTAGCCGGCCAACAGGTCGATGCATTCGACGAAACCGAACACCCCGGCCAGCTGCGTGAGTTCGCCAAAGGTCGCGAACGCCTTGGGAGTTGACGACTCCGGGCCGTCACCGGGCAGCTGGTAATACGCCGATGCCAGCAGGTGCGTCTTGCCCACGCCGAACCCGCCGTCGAGATACAACCCGACGCCGGGCAACACCGCCCGCCGGCCCAACAACTTTCGCCGGCCCGCGCGGCGTTGCACGGCCTGGTGGCAGAACTGCTGGCACGCCACCACGGCCGCGGCCTGGGTCGGCTCGGCCGGGTCGGGCTCATACGTCGCGAAGCTCACATCGGCGAAGGTTGGGGGCGGCCGTAATTGAGCGATCAGCCGCTCCGGCGAGACCGTCGGGTGCCGATCCACCAGACGAGCCACTCGCCCGGAAGGGGACCCGTGCATGCCAGAACTGTAGCGACGTGCTGCAATCAACCTCATGCCCCTGCCCGAGACGCCGCTGTCGCTGCTCGGCTCGGTCCGCGAACTCACCGACGGTGAACTCCCCCGGCTCTACGACTATCCCGACGGGACCTGGGTGCGGGCCAACTTCATCACCAGCGTGGACGGCGGGGCCACCTCCGGCGGCAGCAGCGGGACGATGGGCGGTCCCGGCGACCGGTTTGTCTTCAACCTGCTGCGCGAACTCGCCGACGTCATCGTCGTCGGCGCGGGCACCGTGCGCGTCGAGGGCTATTCCGGCGCGCAGCTGAGCGTCGCCCAGCGCCAGCAGCGGCAGGCGCGCGGGCAAAGCGAGATTCCGCAACTGGCGATCGTCACCAAATCGGGGCACCTCGACCGCGACATGGCGGTGTTCACCCGCACCGAGGTGCCGCCGCTGGTGCTCACCTGCGCGGCGGCGGCGGCCCCGGCGCGCCAGATGCTCGGCGACCTGTGCGAGGTGATCGACTGCTCCGGCGACGATCCCGGCGAGGTCGACGAGGCCGCCATGCTGGAGATCCTCGGCGCGCGCGGGATGCGCCGCATCCTGACCGAGGGCGGCCCGATGCTGCTCGACTCGTTGATCCAACGCGACCTGCTCGACGAGCTCTGCCTGACCATCGCGCCCTACATCGTCGGCGGCCTGGCCCGGCGCATCGCGACCGGCCCCAGCCAGCTGCTCACCCGGATGCGCTGCGCCCACGTTTTGACCGACGACGCCGGTTACCTCTACACCCGTTACGTCAAGGCCTAGCTTTTGCGGCGACCCGCAGCGCCCGGCGTTGCCGCGCTTGCGATCGCCGCTGGCTTTTGCGGCGACCCGCAGCGCCCGGCGTTGCCGCGCTTGCGATCGCCGCTAGCTACTGTGGTCGGCATGAGTCGGCAGATCGCGTTCGCGACGCTCTTGGTCGCGGCGACCACCGTGGTCGCCGGCTGCGTCCCGGGCCTGGCCGCCGACCCGCGCTTCGCCACCAACTCCGGCGCGCGACCCCAGGGGGCGAGCACCGCCAAGCCGCCGCCCAGCGGCCCGCCCCCGATCGCGGCCCCGAAGAACGACCTGCCCTGGCACGACTGCACCTCGCGGGTGTTCGGCGACGCCGCGGTCCCGCCCGCCGCCGGGGTCCAGCTGGACTGCGCGAACTACGACGCGGACCTGGACCCGGTCAACGGCGGGACCGGCACGGTGAGCGTCGGCGTGGTCCGCGCCCGCACGAGCCAGACCCCGCGCGACGCGGGCCCGCTGGTCTTCACCACCGGCACCGATCTGCCGTCGTCGGCGCAGCTGCCGGTCTGGCTGTCGCGGGGCGGCGCCGACGTGCTGCAGAGCCACCCGATCGTCGCCGTCGACCGGCGCGGCATGGGCATGTCGAACCCGATCGACTGCCGCGACACCTCCGACCGCCAGATCATGCGCGACCAGGCACAATTCCAGACCGGCGACGACCCCGTCGCCAACCTCTCCGACGTCGCGAACACCGCCACCACCAGCTGCACCGACGCCATCGCGCCCGGAGCCTCCGCCTACGACAACGCGCACGCCGCCTCCGACATCGAGCGGCTGCGCACGCTGTGGGACGTGCCCGCAGTCGCCCTGGTCGGGATCGGCAACGGCGCCCAGGTGGCGCTGGCCTACGCCGCGGCGCGCCCCGACAAGGTCGCCCGGCTGATCCTCGACTCGCCAGTTGCGTTGGGTATCAACGCCGAAGCCGCCGCCGAGCAACAGGTCAAGGGCCAGCAGGCCGCGCTCGACGCCTTCGCCGCCCAGTGCGTCGCGGTGAACTGCGCGCTGGGCCCCGACCCCAAGGGCGCCGTCAGCGCGTTGCTGGCCGACGCCCGCGCCGGCAAGGGGCCGGGCGGCGCCTCGTTGGCCGAGGTGGCCAACGCCATCACCGTCGCACTGGGCTTCCCGTCCGGCGGCCGCGTCGGCGCCACCACGAACCTGGCCAACGCGCTGTCGGCCGCCCGCTCCGGCGACACCAACGCCCTGACCAACCTGATCAACCACGCCAACGTGACCGCGGACTCCGACGGCCAGTTCGTCAATACGTGCAGCGACGCCGTCAACCGCCCCACCCCCGACCGGGTGCGGGAACTCGTGGTGGCGTGGGCCAAGCTCTACCCCCAGTTCGGCACCGTCGCGGCGCTCAACTTGGTCAAGTGCGTGCACTGGCCCACCGTGTCGCCGCCCGCGCCGCCGAAATCCTTGAAGGTCGACGTCCTGTTGCTCGGCGTGCAGAACGACCCGATCGTCGGCACCGAGGGGGTCGCCGCGACGGCGGCCACAGTCATCAACGCCAACGCGGCCAGCAAGCGGGTGATGTGGCAGGGCATCGGCCACGGCGCCAGCATCTACTCGAGCTGCGCGGTGTCCCCGCTGATCGGCTACGTCAACAGCGGCAAGCTGCCCGGAACCGACACGTACTGTCCCGCCTGATACTTTGCGCTTCGTGACGGCAGCTGACTCGACCCGAACCGGCCTGCGCGATCGGACCCTGGCCGCCTTTCGTCCCCGCAGCGGCCCGCCCAGCACCGCGACGATATTGCGCTCGGCGCTGTGGCCGGTGGCCATCATGTCGGTGTTGCACCGCAGCATCATCTTGACGCTCAACGGCAACATCACCGACGACTTCAAGCCGGTCTACCGCGCGGTGCTGAACTTCCGGCACGGCTGGGACATCTACAACGAGCACTTCGACTACGTCGACCCGCACTACCTGTACCCGCCCGGCGGGACGCTGCTGATGGCGCCGTTCGGGTATCTGTCCTTCTCGCCGTCGCGCTATCTGTTCATCCTGATCAACACCGTGGCCATCCTGCTCGCCTGGTATCTGCTGCTGCGGCTGTTCAAGTTCACGCTGTCATCGGTGGCCGCGCCGGCGCTGCTGCTGGCCATGTTCTGCACCGAAAGCGTGACCAGCACGCTGGTGTTCACCAACATCAACGGCTGCGTGCTGCTGGCCGAGGTGCTGTTCCTGCGCTGGCTGCTCGACGGGAAGGTGAACCACCAGTGGTGGGCGGGCGTGGCCATCGGACTCACGCTGACGCTCAAACCGGTGCTGGGCCCGCTGCTGTTGCTGCCGCTGCTGAACCGCCAGTGGCGGACGCTGGTGCCCGCGTTCGTCGTCCCGGTCGTCATCAATGCTGTGGCGTGGCCGCTGGTGAGCGACCCGATGGACTTCGTCACCAAGACGCTCCCCTACATCGGCGGCGTCCGCGACTATTTCAACAGTTCGATCGAGGGCAACGGCGTGTACTTCGGCCTACCCACGTGGCTGATCGTGTTCCTGCGGATCCTGTTCACGCTCCTGGCGATCGCCGCGCTGTGGCTGCTGTACCGCTACTACCGCACCCGCGACCCGCTGTTCTGGTTCACCAATTCGTCGGGCGTGCTGCTGCTGTGGTCGTGGCTGGCGCTGCCGCTGGCCCAGGGCTACTACTCGATGATGCTGTTCCCGTTCCTGATGACCGTCGTGCTGCGCAATTCGCTGATCCGCAATTGGCCGGCGTGGCTGGGAATCTACGGCTTCATGGCGCTGGACGACTGGCTGATCTACCGGTACATGAGGTACGGCCGGGCGCTGCACTACCTGAAGATCACTTACGGCTGGTCGCTGCTGCTGATCGTGGCGTTCACCGTGCTGTACTTCCGGTACCTGGACGCCAAGGCCGAGAACCGGCTGGAGGAGGGCATCGATCCTTCTTGGCTATCGGCTGAGTCCGATCGCGCTACCGTGGAGGCATGACTGAGATCGCCCCGCCGAAGCTGCAACTCTCCGACGACGAGTGGCGCAAGAAGCTGAGCCCGGAAGAGTTTCACGTGCTGCGCCGCGCCGGCACCGAGCGGCCGTTCACCGGTGAGTACACCGACACCAAAACCCAAGGCGTCTACCAATGCCGGGCGTGCGGCGCCGAATTGTTCCGCAGCACAGAGAAATTCGAGTCCCACTGCGGGTGGCCGTCGTTCTTCGACCCGGCGAACTCCGACGCGGTGATCCTGCGGCCCGACCACTCGATGGGGACGACGCGCACCGAGGTGCTGTGCGCGAACTGCCACAGCCACCTGGGCCACGTGTTCGCCGGCGAGGGGTACCCGACCCCCACCGATCAGCGCTACTGCATCAACTCCATCTCGCTGCGGCTGGTGCCGGCGTAGCGGTCTTCGCGGCCGGCCGCCGCGACACTGAAACGACGCACGCGACACGCCGGAAAGCGCCGCCGTAGTTTCAGTTTCGCGGAGCCCCGGGGGCCGTCGTGGCGTCTTCCAGGTGTGGACGACGTGTTTGTCGGCAGCGAGGCCTTGCAGCAGGGGACCATCAGTCGGCACCTGCTGCGAGCCCAGTTCCGTGCCATCCATCCCGACGTCTACCTGCCGGCCTACGCGGTGCCCTCGCTATACACGCGGTCGGTCGCCGCGTGGTTGTGGTCAGGTCGGCGCGGCGTGCTCGCCGGGCTGACCGCGGCGGCGCTGCACGGTTCCCGGTGGATCGACGACGACGAGCCGATCGAGCTGATCTGGCGCAACACTCGTCCCCCGGCCGGCGTGCTCACGCGCAATCAGCGCGTCGAGCAAGACGAGGTAACCCGCGCCAAGGGCTTGCCGGTGACCTCGCCCGCGCGGACGGCCTTCGACTTGGCCAGGCGACTGCCCACCGGCGAGGCGGTCATGCGACTCGACGCGTTGATGCGGGCAAAACCGTTCTCGAGCGAGGACGTAATGATGCTCGCTGAGCGGTACGCGCGGGCACGCGGCTTACGGAAACTGCGGACGGCACTCCCCCTGGTCGATCCGGGCGCCGCCTCACCCAAGGAAACCTGGCTGCGCCTGCTGCTGATCGACGCCGGCCTTCCGACCCCCACCACGCAGATCCCAGTGCAGCGGAACTGGCGGTTGCTTGCCGTTCTCGATATGGGCTGGGAGAGATACAAAGTGGCCGTCGAGTACGACGGCGACCACCATCGCGCCGACCGCCGGCAGTACGCCCGCGACCAGCATCGGCTCCGCACTCTTGACGAACTTGGCTGGGTCGTCATCCGGGTGATCGCCGAGGACAAACCCGAAGACGTCATACGCCGGGTCCGCGGCGCGCTTCTCCGTCGCGGCTACCGCGACACTGAAACGACGCACACGACACGCCGTAAAGCGGCGCCGTAGTTTCAGTTTCGCGAAATGGCCCGGGCCGCGACAGCCCGAAAGCCCCGCGAACTCAGTCCAGCCGGGTGGCGTGCACTTCCCAGAACGGGGCGTGCACCCGGCCGCCCTCCAGCCACGGCTCCATCGCCCGGAATCGCTTCAGCAGCTCCTGCGCCTGCTCGGCCATGTCCGGGTTGCGCGCCGCCATCATCTCGATCTGCTCGGCGCTGATGTTCACCAGATAGGTCGTCGTCCCCAGGTAGCTGATCTCCCAGCCGCCCTGGGGCAGCACGTCGCGAAAGTCGTTCTCCGACAAGGACCGCATCATCTTGAAGCCGTTGACGTCGTGCTGCCCGAACTCGAACATGTACAGCCGCGCGCCCGGCTTGGTGGCCCGGTGCAACGCCTGGGCGTAGGACCGGGCGAGCTCGGGTTCGGTGCTGAAGGTGTGGTAGAACGCGCAGTCGACGACGGTGTCGAAGCGGCCGTCGAGGCCGTCGAGCTTGGTCGCGTCGGCCACCTCGAAGTTCACCGATACCCCGGCCTTGCGCGCGTTCTCCCGCGCCCGTTCGATCGCGGCCGCCGACCCGTCGATGCCGGTCGCCGAATAACCCTTGGACGCGTAGTAGATAGCGTGGTGGCCCGGTCCGGTTCCCGGGTCGAGCACCTCGCCCTTGATCGCGCCCAGCGCGACGAGCCGCTGCACCACCGGCTGCGGGCCGCCGATGTCCCACGGCGTGGCAGCGGGCAACCCGTGCGACGTCCGCTCGTCGCGGTACATCTCCTCGAAACGGGCGGGGTCGGTGACGTCGGGCTGAGTCATATCGCGCCGCTCCTCCTCATCGCTTCGCTCTGCATCGTCACCGGCGCAGTCATATCGCGCCGCTCCTCCTCATCGCTTCGCTCTGCATCGTCACCGGCGCAGTCATGGCAGGGCGTTCACCAACTGCTCGACGGACACGCGCGGCCCGGTGAAGAACGGCGTCTCCTCCCGGGTGTGTCTGCGGGCGTCGGTGGCGCGCAGCTCGCGCATGAGGTCGACGATGCGGTGCAGTTCGGGGGCCTCGAAGGCCAGGATCCATTCGTAGTCGCCGAGCGCGAACGCCGGCACCGTGTTCGCGCGCACGTCCTTGTATTCCCGGGCCGCCATGCCGTGTTCGGCGAGCATGCGGCGCCGCTCCTCGTCGGGCAGCAGGTACCACTCGTAGGACCGCACGAACGGATACACGCAGATGTAGTTGCCGGGCTCCTCCCCGGCCAAAAACGCCGGGATGTGGCTCTTGTTGAACTCGGCCGGCCGGTGCAGTGCGACGCTGCTCCACACCGGCGAGCAGGCCCGCCCCAGCGCGGTGGTGCGCCGGAAATCGGCGTAGGTGGCCTGCAGCGCCTCGACGGTTTCGGCGTGGGTCCAGATCATGAAATCGGCGTCGGCCCGCAGCCCCGCCACGTCGTAGAGGCCGCGCACCACCACCCCGCGCTCCTCCTGCTGCTTGAGGAACCGCGACGCTTCGTCGATCACGGCGTCGCGCTGTTCCCCGAGCTCGCCCGGGCGCACGGAGAACACCGAGAACATCAGGTAGCGGATCGTCGCGTTGAGGGTGTCGAAGTCGAGCTTGGCCATGGAACCTATCGTGCCACTTTCACTTCGAGGGCCTCGATCGCGCGCGTGGCCGCCCCGATGCACGCCGGCACCCCGATGCCGTCGAGGTAGCTGCCGGCCACCGCAAGCGTCGGGGGCAGGCCCGCGCGTATCTGGGCGACCAGCTGCGCGTGGCCCGGCCCGTACTGCGGCATGGCCCGGATCCAGCGCTGCACGCGGGCGTCGACCGGGTCGACGGCCAACCCGAAGACGGCGGCCAGGTCGTCCAGCGCCCAGGCCAGCAGCTCGTCGTCCGACGCCGTCTCGGCCAGGCCGTCACCGCACCGCCCGAACGACAACCGCAACAGCTGGTTCTCCCCGCGCGCACCCCACTTGCGCGACGAGAGGGTAATCGCCTTGGCGCGCAACGGTTCTCCGGTCGCGACCAGCACACCGGAACACTCCGGAAAGGGCGTGTCGCCCGGCACCGCGAGCGCGACCACCACCGACGACGCGCTGACGATCCGGCCGGCGGCCGCGGCGCCGGCCGGTGCGATGTCGGCGATCAGGCGTGCCACCCGCGGGGCGGGCACCGCGAGGACCACCGCGTCGGCGTGCCGGCGGGCGCCGCTGTCGTCCAGCACCGCCCACCCCGCCCCGTCGGGTTCCAACCCCTGCACGGCGGCGGGAATCCAGTCGGGCCGGGCCCGCTCGACCAGCGCGTCGAGCAGCAAGCGGTAGCCGCCGTCCAGCGCCCCGAACACCGGCGCGCGGCCGCTGATCTACAGCCGGCAGGAGTTGCACCCGCTGCCCACCGGCACGGTCATCGGCATCCCGTCGTCGGCCGGCTCGGTCGCGGGGTTGGTCGACGAGGCGACCGTCGCGCGCATCGAGGCCGAGCCCG